>CAVFIB010000012.1:0-18887 GCA_963622385.1 Bacteroidaceae bacterium
CCTTATAGGCTTCAGAGAAAAACCACCCTTTTTAAGGGTGGATTTTTACTTTTTAATTTTACTTTTTTCTTTAATTTCTTTTGAGCTTTTTTCTTTTATTTCTGCATCTACTATGTTGGTTTTAGGTTCTTCTTTTTTGTTGTTGCTGCATCCAATTAAGTTCCAAATAGTTCCTAGTCCTAAAAGTAGTGCAAGTATGGAAATAAGAACTCCGAAGATTGGTATTATGGAAACTATTTTTATAATAACAATACCAATAATTCCAGATAGGTATTTATTAGTGTTAAGTTTCATTACTTTACCTAGTAATAAATTACCTAGTATAAATCCAGAAACGATATATGATAGATAGATACATATACCATATATTAGACCAAGAATTATTCCTAGTGATACACCAATGTTACTTAAAATAAGTAATAGACTAATTAAAGGTACACATATTAGGAATAATGCTCCGATACCTATATTTTTAGCATATTTATTAGATTCGTTATAGATGTTTTCAGACTTTTCTAAAGATTTAGGAATAATTATTGTAATTACAAGAAATACAATTATCATATTTAAAGTGCTTTGTAGTAGGTCTTTAACGTCGAAGCTAGAATCTTTTTCTATTTTATAAGTTGTGATTTTTCCTATGTTAGCATTATTACTGATATCTTTGTTGATGTCTTCGTTATAAGATAGTTCTCCTTTAATATTAGCTCCATTTTTAACTACTATGGAACTAGCATTAATTTTGATGTTTCCATTAATAGTAAGATTATCTTCCAGAATTACCCTAGTAGCACTGATGGAAATATTTCTATCTAGGTTTCCGTTAAGTACTACTTCATTACCTGCTAAAAATATATCTCTACCAATACTTGCATTTTTGGTAAATGTAATGATATTTCCAGCAGCATAAATATTTTTGGAAATAACACCATCAACAGTAATATTATTACCTGCCATGAAACCATATTCAAGACTTCCTTTGACATTAACGGTTTCTCCGGCGATGAAACCAATACCATCAATATTGCCAATCATGTCGATAATATTACCTGCGATAGCACTATCTCCATTAATAGTGTCTTCTAATTTTACATTGTTTCCACTAGTGCTATAAAAATCATTAATTTCTTTGGCACTAACAGGACTAGTTATAAAAACTATAAGTAAAATAAGAAAACCAAATATCTTTTTTTTCATAAATCTCCTCCTTATATTTATTATAATACAACAAATTTTATTAGTAAATAAAACATAGTTATTTTTACAAAAGTGTTAAAAACTGTTAATATTCTAGAATTTTCTTCTTATTTATGTTATTATAGACTATGAAATTATTAAAGAAAGAAGGAATTATATATGAAAATATTATCAGTAAATGCAGGAAGTTCATCACTTAAGTTTCAAATGTATGAAATGCCTGAGGAAAAAGTACTAATATCTGGGGTATTTGAAAGGATTGGTATAAGTGATAGTTTTTACTCAATTAAGCTTAATGGGGAAAAAACTAAAAAGGAAGCTGTTTTGAAAAATCATGAGGATGCAGTAAAGATTTTAATAAATGAGTTATTTGAAAATAAGGTAATAGAATCATTAAATGAGATAGAAGGTGTAGGACATAGAGTTGTTCATGGTGGTTCTAAGTATGCTAGTTCTGTAGTAATAGATGAGGATGTAACTAATCAAATAAAAGAGTTATTTGATTTAGCACCACTTCATAATCCAGCTAATTTGCTTGCTATTAATGCGTTTCAAAGAGAATTGCCTGAGGTTAAACAAGTGGCAGTATTTGATACTTCTTTTCAACAAACTATTAAACCTACAGAGTACATTTATCCAGTTCCTTATGAATGGTATGAAGAATATGGAATAAGAAAGTATGGTTTTCATGGTATAAGTCATAATTATTTAGTTAATAGAATGAGTGAAATTTTAGGTAAGAAGGATTTTAAATTAATAACATGTCATTTAGGCGGAGGATGTAGTATTGAAGCAATAGAAAATGGAAAATGTGTTGATGCAAGTTTAGGTTTTTCTCCTAACTCAGGGCTTATGATGGGAACAAGATGTGGTGATATAGATTCACAAATGATACCTTATGTTATGGATAAATCTGGTATGAGTTTAGATGAGGTTATGAATGCTTTAAATAAGAAGAGTGGTTTCTTGGGAGTAAGTGGAAAGAGTAGTGACTCAAGAGATATTGAAGATGGTGTAAATAAAGGTGATGAAAGATGCATCTTAGCACAAAAGATGTTTGTGAATAGATGTGTTGATTATATTGCAAAATATTATGTAAAACTTGAAGGAGCAGATGCGATTTGTTTTGCAGCAGGACTAGGTGAAAATTCAATTACAACAAGAAAACAAATAATAGATAAGTTGAAAGTATTAGGAATAGAAATAGATGATGAAAGAAATAATGTTCGTGGAAAAGAAACATTGATAAGTAGTGATTCATCAAAAGTACCAGTTTGGGTAATTCCTACGGATGAAGAACTTATGATTGCTAAAGATACTTATAAATTTATTAATGAGTAGTAAGGATGATATCATGTATAAGGAAATTTTTAAAGCAATAAAAGCATATAATAATATTGTAATAGCAAGGCATGTTGGAGTGGATCCAGATGCAATGTCAAGCCAAATTGCTCTAAAAAATTCAATTAAATTGACGTTTCCAGAAAAGAATGTATATGCAATAGGAAATGGAACAATAAAGTTTAATTTTATAGGAAAGTTGGATAAAGCAGTAAACTTTGATAAATTGGAAAAAATACTTCTTATAGTAGTAGATACTCCAGATAAAAGAAGAGTGGATATGGAGGAACTTACTCATTATGAGTATAGTGTGAAAATAGATCATCATCCGTTTATAGAGAAGTTTTGTGATATAGAATATATAAGGGATGATAAATCTAGTGCTTCTGAGATTGTCTATGATTTGATTAAAAATACTAAGCTTGAATTAAATAAGGAAATATGTGAGATTCTATATACGGGAATGGTTGCAGATACAAATAGGTTTTTGTTTAATAATTCAAAGGCTGAAACATTTAAGGCAGTAAGTGAAATGATTGAGGATTATGGTATAGACATAACGAAAGTATATTTGAATTTATATAAAAGACCTCTTGCGGAAGTGAAATTTTTTGGTTATATGGCTGAGAATATGGAGAAGACTCAAAATGGGGTAGGATATATCAAATTACCAAATAAAGTAATTGAAGAATATAATGTTGATCCTGCGACTGGTGGTAATTCTATAAATGAGTTTAATAATATTGAAGAGCTTTTGGTTTGGTTAAGTGCAACTGAAGATGTAAAGAATAAAGTTATAAGAGTTTCTGTTAGATCAAGAGGACCTGTTATAAATAAACTTTTGGAAAAACATGGTGGAGGCGGACATGCTTTAGCAAGTGGAGTAAAATTAAAAACATTCGAGGAAGTAGAAACTTTGATAAAGGATTTAGATAAGCTTTGTCAAGAATATAAAGAAAGTAGTGATGAAAATGAAAATTACTAATTCAGAATTTGTAATAAGTGCTATAAGAAGGAGTCAGTATCCAATAGATAACTTGCCAGAGTTTATGTTAGTAGGAAGAAGTAATGTTGGAAAAAGTAGTTTTATTAATACGATAACAAATAATAAGAAGATGGCTAGGGTATCTAATACTCCTGGGAAAACACGTAATTTAAATTTTTATCTACTTAATAAGAGTTTTTACTTTGTAGATGTTCCAGGGTATGGCTATGCATCAGTAAGTAAGAAGGAACATAGAAAATTTGGGTTAATGATCGAAGAATACTTGGAAAAAAGATCGAATCTAGTTAGGACATATATGTTAGTAGATTTAAGACATAAACCAAGTGAAGATGATATTTTAATGTATAAATATTTAAAATATTATAAGTTACCTGTAACAATTGTTGCAACTAAGGCTGATAAAATATCAAATAATAAGAGAGAAAAAGCAAAGAATTTAATTTTAAAAACATTAGAATTAGAAAAGGGAGATACTTTTATAGTATTATCAAATGTGACAAAAGAAGGAAAAGATAAAATATTAAATGAAATAGAGAGCTTACTAGAGGAAGAAGAAACTTTGTAAGCTTTTTTTCATATAATAAACTAGGTGATTTAATGAAAGTAATCTCCAGAAATGATAACATATCGGTTTTTCTGATGGGTGAAAATGTCTTAGATAAAGACAACATAATGGGACAAATAAAGGAACTGATTATAAAACTAAAAAGAAAATATAATAAGACAATATCAGGGTTTTATAGGGTTAATATATATGAGACTAAAATATGTACAATAATAGATTTAATACAAGAAGAGGAAATTGATTTTTTGAAGGATATAATAGATTTAAAGATAGTGATTCGTGAAAATGAAGATATTTATTTAGGATTTGAGGACTATTATTTATTTAAAAATAGGAAAAAGTATTTTTTGAATAATAGGTATTATGTAAATTTAAAAGAAATTAGTAAAAAAGAGTATTTAAAGGTATGTGAATTTTGTAACATAGTATATGGGGAGGAACTGTCAAAGATAAAACAAAATAAAAAATTAATAACTATCTAATAATTGACAATTTGTCTTTTTTTTGTTATCTTCTAGAGGGAGGATAAGCTATGAGAGAAGAAAATAAATTAATAAAGGTACTTGTATTTATAATACTTATAATTTTTATAGGATTGATATCATATTTGATATATAATAAGATTGTAACTGATAAGAGTGAAAGTGGTAGCACTACTAGTTTTTATGATATTAAGAATTTAACTGATAAGAAGTATTTATGTGAGGTGAATTCTAAGGAAGAGAATTTTTATATAGAAGAGCCAATGGATGCTAAAAATAAAGCGATTAGAATTGAGAATGGAAAGGTACTTGTTCCAGAGGATTTATCTAATATAGGTAGTAAAATAACTATAAAGGAAGCACAAGGAATTGAAGGAACACCAGATAGTGTTTATTATGGTTATTATCAAACGTTAGATACTTCTGTATTTTTAGTGCTAACAAAAGAGGGAGATGTTTATTATTCAAATGTAGTACTAAATAATAATAAAAAAGAGGTAAATACTTTTAGGAAAATAAATAGTGAAAAGATAAAAAAATTATATAAGTTTTGTCATGAAGAGGGATTGGTATATCCGACTGGAACTTTATCAACATATGCATTAACTAAGAATAAGGAATTAAAACAAATAAAGAATGGAGAAATGACTTCCTTATTTAAGGACGATTATAAGTATCCGGATGTGATTCCAACAGGTTTTGATACTTCTAATCCTTTAAAACAAATATTTATATCTTCAGATCAAAGACCATATTATGCTGAGAAGACTAATAATACTTATACATATAAAGAAATAAAGTATAATAATTTAGTTATAAAGGTAAAAGATGGTTTTTCAAAGGAAGAGAATGATAAAGTAGAGTACTATATTATAGATACAGATAATAATTTATATAAGGTTGCAAATGATACAAAACAAGTAACTAAGTATGAAAGTAAGATTAAGTCTTATAAATATCAAACTTCTAGTGATTATAATAGAGTAGAAATAGTGTTTTTAAATGGTGAAACTATTAATTTTGAGAATATATATATTGCAACACTATATTATAGAAATAAATAACATCAAAGGATGTTTTTTTCTTTGAATAATAAAAAAGTTATAGTATAATATAAACTAATAAAGGGAAAGGAATCAACGTTTGGTTGATGGGGTAAAAGATATGATATTACCTGCGGATAGTTATATAGTAATAAATAAGACAATTATAACAGAAATTGATAAACAAATATTAATTGATTTATATCAACCAATAATAGGAAGTAAAGCGGTATCTTTGTATTTGACGTTGTTAAATGATTTGGAAAAGAAGTTATTTGTATCGGGGGAACTTACTCATCATCATTTGTTAACAGTAATGCAAACTTCTTTAAAGGATATAGTTTTAGCAAGGGAAAAACTTGAGGGAATAGGACTTATAAAAACATATATGAAAAAGGGATCGATAAATAATTATGTATATTTATTATATAGTCCTTTAAATGCGAATGAGTTTTTGAATCATCCTGTTCTTAATATAGTTTTATATAACAATGTTGGAAAAATAGAGTATAAGAATTTAACTGAAAGATATAAGTTACCTAAGGTAGTTTTAAAGGATTATGAGGATATATCTTTAAAGTTTGATGAGGTTTATACTAGTATTCCTGTTAATTCACTTGTTAATAATGATGATATAGTGTCTAGAAAGAAGGGGGAAATACTTTTTAAGGAATTAATTGATTTTGATTTATTAATATCTGGTCTTGATAAGAGTTTAGTAAATGAAAGGGCTTTTAATAAAGATACGAGAAATTTAATAAATAATTTGGCATTTCTTTATAATATAGATGTTAGTACTATGCAGAGTTTGATAAGGACATCGTTAAATGAAAGGGGTTTAATTGATAAGGAGACTTTAAGAAAAAGTGCAAGGAATTTTTATCAGTTTGAAAATAATGGTAATCTTCCGACGATAATTCATTATTCACAACCTGAGTATTTAAAGAGTCCAACTGGAGATAGTTCGAAAAAAGGAAAGATGATATATACTTTTGAAAATACTAATCCATATCAGTTTTTAAAGAGTAAATATAAGGATGGAAAGGTAATAACAAGGGATTTAAAGATAATAGAGAGTTTGTTGTTAGATTTAAAATTAACTCCAGGAGTGGTTAATGTTTTACTTGATTATGTTTTAAGAGTAAATAATAAAAAGTTAAATAAAACATATATAGAAACAATAGCAAGTAACTGGAAAAGGTTAGGAATAGAAACTGTTCCTGAGGCGATGAATGCTTGTATAAAAGAGCATAAAAAAAGAAAGACAAAGACTCCTAAGAGAAAAGAGGAAAAACTTCCAGATTGGTTTGATCAAAAGATAGAGATTAAAAAGGCAGAGACGAAAGAGGATCAGGAACTTGAAGAGTTAATAAGTAATTATAAATAAAAAAGTTTAGGTTATTTGCAGGTGTAACCTAAACTTTCTATTTTTTCACTAGCTATTTTTTTGGTATCATTTCTTCCAATTAGTAAAGCAGATTCTCCTAGGGAGTTATTTTTGTTAAAGTTATAATCAATCTTAACATATACTCCATCAGATTTGTTTCTTACGTGGGTAAGTTTATCTGAAATTAAATTACTGTAATCACTATATTTAGAATGATAATATATTTCTGCATCTGAAGAATTTTCAGAAAATCTCATGACATCTTTATATTTATAAGAAATGGGTTTGTCATCTTTAAACTTAATTTTAACATTTGCATCATAATTGCTGGTTTCTATAGAGCATTTTAAAGTATTGGCACAACCAGTAAGACCAAATAAACAAACAAATACTAATAAAACTTTTATTCTTTTCATTTTTACCACCATATCTATTTTATTACATTTTTTTTACTTTTTCTAGCTTATTTACATATTTTTTTTAGAGTGATATAATAAACTTTACAAAAGGAGAATTTTTATGAGGGATAAATTCTATGAGGGATTAAAGTGCAGGTTAATAAAAGAAGAGGGATATGTGCAAGTGATATATAAGGAAACAGTAGTAGGAGAAGTAAAACAAAATAAATTCATGACTTTTGATGAGGAGTTAGAGATTCTAGAAGAGGATGAGGTGAAGATTAAAGATTTAGGAACATATGTAATGTATCCAACACCAATATATGATAAAAAAAGAAAAAAAGAACAAAAGCAAAGAAAAAGGTGATATTATTAAAAAACAAATACTGGAATCATATAATAAAACAAGTGTTAAATATGTGGGAAATAGCAATTCATTACATAAACTTGGATTAGAATCTAAGAAATTAGAAGATGCAGCGACAAGGCAAATAAAAGAGACATTAAATTTAAAAGATTATGATGTAATATATACAAGTGGTAATAGTGAAAGTATGACAACTATATTAATTAATACAAAGGGAAATATAGCTACAAGTAGTGAAGAGTTAATAAACATAAGTAAAGAGATGGGTATAAGTTTAAATCAAGATAAAGTAAAGTATAAGCATATAGATATAAAGGAAATGATAACTGATGATTTAAATAAATATGATTTTATTACGTTAGAAGATGAAATGCCTGGAATAGGACTATTAATAAAAAGAAAAAATATAGAAATAGTGCCATTAATACATGGTGGGAAAAGTACAACAAAATATAGAAGTGGAACCGCTCCGACTCCTTTAATAGTAAGTATCTCAAAATTAATAAAATTAAAGTATAAAAATTAAATATGAGATAATACTATAAATGGGTGATAAAATTGAAAGAAGAAAAACAAAACATTAAATGTGATGTTCATAGTTGTAAACATTGCAATAAAGATGAAGATCATTGCAATTTAAGAGAAGTAGAAATTAAAAATCAATCAGGGCTAGCACAAGATGAAAAAGAAACATTATGTTCTAGTTATGAGTTGAATGAAGAAGATAAGGAAATGTAATTTGGTTTGCATTTCTTTATTTTTTGATTAAGTACTGTTAAGTGCTTTTCTAAAACTTGAAATATATTTAGAAGCAGTAAAACAAAATGAGATGGCACTTAATTATGTTCCAGAAGAACTAAGAAAAGAAGTACTAAAAGAACTAGAAAAAATGAAAAATAATGATGAAGATACTGTGCAAGTATTAGATGATTCTGATTCTAAAATAAGATAGTTATGTTTTTAAGATTAGATTTCTAATCTTTTCTTTTGGCATAAAATAATATATAATAAACATGAGAAAGGAACATAATATGTATAGGAATACTTATATTGAAATTAATTTAATAAATATTAAAAATAATATAAAGAAAATAATTGATAGGTATAATGATTATACTTATTATTTTGGAGTTGTTAAGGCTGATTCTTATGGTCATAATGGTAATATGGTAGTAAGGTCTATAGTAGATGGTGGGGTTAATTATCTTGCTGTTGCGACACTTGAAGAGGCTTTGGAGATAAGAAGGGATTTAAAGGAAATACCTATTTTATGTTTAGGGATTATAAATCCAAAGTATTTGAAGATATGTGAAAAGAATAATATAACAGTAACTGTTAGTTCATTAAAATATGCTAGGGCTATGATTAAGAAAGATCTAAATGATATAAAGGTACATATAAAACTTAATACTGGTATGAATAGGTTGGGTATAAAGGATAAGAATGAGTTTTATGAGGTTTATGGTTTACTTAAAAATCAAGGTATAGTAATTGAAGGGATCTATACTCATATATATAATGCTGATTCTAGAGAGGATACTGATAAGCAAATAAATAGGTATATAGAGCTTATAAGTGATATAGATAAAGATGAGGTTCCAATTTTTCATATGTTTGCTAGTGATGCTTTGGTTTTAAATGATAAGATAGATTTTGTTAATGGTTGCAGGCTTGGTATTATAATGTATGGTTTTACTAAGGATAAGAGTTTAGATTTATCTCAAACATTTAGATTAATAAGTGAAGTAATCCAGATAAATACTGTGAAGAAAAATGAAACGCTTGGATACAATGCTCTTTATAAGGCAGAGAATGATGAGAAAATAGCGGTAATACCTTGTGGATATGCGGATGGTATAATAAGGAAAAATACTGGTAGATATGTTTATATAAATGATAAGAGATATGAAATAGTTGGGAATATTTGTATGGATATGTTATTTGTAAAGGTAGATGATACTGTAAAAGAGGGAGATCAGGTACTTATTATAAAGGATATAAATCATATTGAGGAAATAGCAAAACATTTGGAAACAATTCCGTATGAGGTGTTATGTTTGGTTTCAAAGAGGGTTCCTAGAAAATATGTAGAAGAGGTAAATTATGAATAAGATAGAGATACTTTCTCCGGCTGGTGATATTGATAGTTTAAAGATGGCTATAAAATGTGGTTGTGATGCTGTATATATATCTGGTAAAAAATATGGTGCAAGGAAATTTGCTAAAAACTTTACTTTGGATGAAATAGAGCAGTCTGTAAGATATTGTCATTTATACGGGGTAAAACTATATGTAACTGTGAATACTTTGGTTGAAGATTATTTACTGGAAGATATTATTAAGTATATAGAAAATCTTCATCTTTTAGGAGTGGATGCTCTTATTATGCAGGATTTGGGATTAATAACTTTGGTTAGGGAGATGTTTCCGAATTTAGAAATACATGCCTCTACTCAGACTCATAATACGAATAATGAGACGCTGAAGTTTTTAAAAAGTATAGGTTGTACTAGAGCAGTTTTAGCACGTGAATTAACTTTAGAGGAAATAAAAATGTTAAGTGAGGATATAGAACTTGAAGTTTTTATTCATGGAGCATTATGTATTTGTTATTCTGGATGTTGTTTAGCGTCTAGTATGCTTTTTGGAAGAAGTGGTAATAAGGGAGAATGTTCAGGCCCATGTAGGTTTAAATATGATCTTTATGAAGAAAATAGGAAAGTGGATACGAGGGGCAACTATTTGCTTAGTACTAAAGAGTTGTGTGTTAAAGATCAAATATCAAATTTAATCAAGCTTGGAATAACATCTTTAAAAATAGAAGGAAGAATGAAATCAAAATATTATGTTGGATATGTAACAAAGTTTTATAGGACTTTGGTAGATAAATATTATAAAGGAGAGGATCTTTCTATAACTAAAGAGGAACAGGTTAATCTTTTAAAACTTTATAATAGAGAATTTACAGGGGGATATTTAAATAATGATTTTGATATAGTTAATCAAAAAGCTTGTAACCATCAAGGTTATTTGCTTGGTAAAATACTAGAAACTGGTAAAAGATTAAAAATAAAATTAATGGATGATTTGTATCAAGGCGATGGGATTCGTCTTCCTAATAATCAGGGAATGATATGTAACTATATATATAGTGAAAAGGGTCTTTTGATAAGTAGTGCTAAAAAAGGGGGTATAGTCTATTTAGATAACAAGTTTGGTATTACCCAAAAGGGAGATATTTATAAAACATTAGATACGAATCTTGAAAAACAGATAGAAAACTATGATGAAAGAAAAATAAATGTTGATTTTAGAGTGAAAGCAAGATTAAATCAGGAATTAGAAGTTACAATAATATGTGAAAATGTAAAAATAACAAAGAAGCAAGGTTTAGTAGAAAAAGCAAAACATATAAGGACTACTAAAAAGGATATAGAAGAAAAACTGTCTAAACTTGGAAATACTTCTTTTAAGATAGGGACAATTACTTATGATATGGATGATGACATATTTATTCCAATAAGGAATATTAATAATTTAAAACAAGTCTTAACACAAGAGTTAATAAGTAAAAGAGAAAGTTGTAAGGGGGATTTTATAAAGAAGAGTCCGATTTTTTTGAAAGAGAAACATGTTATAACGAATGAAATAAGTTTTTTAGTGAGGACAGAGAGTCAGTTAAGGTATTTATTAGATAAGGATGTATTTATATATGTAGAGAACATGAGTTTATATAATAAGTATAAGGACTATAAAAATGTATTTTATAGGGCATCAAGAATAAAACCAAATGATCAAGATAATATAGTGATTTCTAATACAAGTGGATTATTAAGTAAATCAAATAAAAATATAATAGATATTTATATGAATGTGGTAAATAGTTTAACAGTTAATTTATATCATAAATCTGCATATAAGGTGGGATTATCTCCGGAGCTTACATATGATGAGTTAAAGGATTTAATTAGTAATTATAAAAAAAGATATGGAACAAATCCTAATCTTGAGGTGTTAATTTATGGAAAAGTGGAATTAATGATTATGAGGTATTGTTTGGTTAAAAAACAGGTAAATAAGAATAAAGTATGTAATTTGTGTCAAAATAGTAATTATTATTTGGATGATAGGAATGGTCATAAATTTATGCTTTTAAAGGATGATAATCATAATATGAGGTTGTATAATTATCAAAAGATTAATAATATAGGGGATATTTCATATTTAAAGGATTTGGGAGTAACAAATTTTAGAATAGATCTTTTGGATGAGACTTTAGAAGATATAGAACAAATTTTAGAGCAATTAAAGGAAAAAAACGTGTTATAATATTAAAGGAGGGATATATATGAGATTAAAAGATAAAGTTGCAATAATAACTGGTGGTTCAACAGGAATAGGTTATGCTATAACGGAAGCTTATTTAAGAGAGGGTGCTAAGGTGGTTATAGTTTCTTATGATAAGAAGGAAATAGATGATGCGATAGATACTTTATGTGAAAAGTATGATGGGGAAAATATTTTTGGAGTTGCATGTAATGTAAAAAATACAAGTGATATTAAGGAAGTTGTTCAAAAGACAATAGAAAAGTATAATAGAATAGATATATTGATTAATAATGCTGGAATTACTAATTCTGGTCCAACTGAAAATGTTACTGATGAAGATTTTGAAAATATGTTTGAGGTAAATACTTTTGGAGTATTTAAGTTTATAAGAGAAGTAATTCCTTATATGAAAAAACAAGGTCAAGGTTCAATTATAAATACTAGTTCTATGGTTGCAAATGATGGTTCTAGGATGCAGACTGCGTATACTGCTTCAAAGTATGCTGTTAATGGAATAACAAAAGCTTGTGCTAAAGAGTTGGGAGCATATGGAATAAGGGTAAATGCGGTAGCTCCAGGGGCGGTATTAACAAATATGGTTAAAAAAGCTACAACTGAAGAAATGAGACAAATGTTATGTAAAACATGTGCACTTGGAAAAATAGCAGAACCAAAGGAACTTGCAGGGGCTTATGTTTATTTAGGAAGTGATGAGGCTTCATATACAACAGGAAGTATTGTAAGAGTAGATGGTGGACCATTTTAAGATAGAAAAATCTATCTTTTTTTTATTTGTTATTATATAATTATTATAATAGGAGGTTAGCATGAATAATGTATATTTAGAGAAAATAAAAAGATATCTAAAGGAAGCTTCAAATTATTTTGATCCACAGAAGAGTTCTTATCAAACATTGATGAGAGCAATAAATTCAAATAATGCAAGTGAAATGTTAGATGAATTAGATAAACTTGGGTCAATGAAGGATTATCCAGAAAATTTAAAAAACTTTTTTAGTGCAACTTATAAGATGTTAGAGGCTCTTGAAAAACAAGAAAAACAAATAAATCAAAATAATGATCAAATAATGGAAAAAGGACAAGAGGTAAAGGAGGAGTTAAATAAAAGAAATATAGATTATAATTTAGAGTATGGTATAGAGAAACAACTTGATAAGATGAGTTATGTTGAAAAACAAGAGTACATAGCAAAACAAGAAAAACAGTTAGAGAATATCGAACTTGCGCTGGAAAAAAGGGAATAAAACAGGAAAAAACTTCTGGAGATGAGTTTGATGAGAGAATTTATAATTTAACGACACCGGAGGCATTATCAAATGATAAGGGTGAGGTTAGAAAGATAAATGAAGATGCAAGGAATAATAAACTATATTTACTGAATCCAGATAGTAAGAATGTTCTTAACATAATAGATGATTTAAGAGGAACTCAGACAAATGATAGTAAACTTAATATAAAAATAGATTATGAAAATTCTGAAATGGTAACTCTTCAAATTGGATATAAGGGAACTCAGGTAGATGAGAGCAAACCATTATATAACTGTGTATATAGTGATCCTAATTATTTTAAAGCTTTTATCTTACCAGAACTTTTAAAGGAACATTTAATAGATGAGCCAAATAAGTTTCAGGAAAATGGTAGTTTAATGTCAGAGAATTCTGAAGGAGAAACTTTAGAAGTTACTGGAAATGAAAAGGAAGTAAATTCTGTAAATAATGAAATAGATGGTTATGTAGATGATTATAATATTAAGAAAAGCATGCAAACGAATAAGAAAAATGTAAGAGTAAGATTAGATGAAAATATATATAAAAGTGCTGCTTCTCTTAATATAACAATATATGTAATTATACTTATTGCGGCAATACTTATTTTAATAGTTTCGCTTTTAATTTTAAAAATAAAATGATATACTTAATGAAAAGAGGTGTGATATGGAAAACTTAAATGATATAAAAAATGAATTAAAACGAATTCAAGAAAATTTTAATCCTGCAAAGTCTACGTATAGAATAATAGATAAAGTAATAAATGATGATATGTCAATAGATCAAATGTTAAAGAGTTTATATAGTATAAAGGGAATAGAAAAGTATCCTGAGGATATAAAGGAAAAGTATTTTGAAATAGTAGAGAGTTTGCAGAAGTTGTTAATTGTTAAAAGAAAAAGGGAAAAACAGGAACAGGAAAATAAAAAAACAAAGGAATTAAAGGATATAATAGCAAGTATTGAAGAAAGGGAAGTAAAGGATAAAAAGGAGGAACCTTTTAAGAAAGAACCTGCTCCGGAAAGAATAAAGCAAAATTTAGTAAAATTACAAGAAAAGTCTATTAAAGAGGCTAAGGAAAATTTATCGAAAAAGGAAGATTTGAAAAAAGAGGAAAAAAAAGAAGTTATAAAACAAGGGGATGCTAAGGATAAGAAAATATTTAAATTATTAATAGTAATGATAGCAATTTCTATAATACTAGGAGTTTTATTAATACTATTCTTATAAGGAGATGCAGATAATGAATAAAATAATAGATGGGAAAGTGCTTCAAAAGGAAATAAAGGAAAAACTAGTAGAAGATGTAAATGGTCTAGATGAAAAGTTAAAGCTAGTGGTAATTCAGGTTGGAAATAATGAAGCTAGTAATATTTATGTAAGAAATAAAGGTAAGTTATGTAAAGAGGTAGGAATAGATTTTTGTCATCAAAAATATGATGATATAACAGAGAGTGATTTAATAAAGGAGATAGAAAAGTTAAATGATGATAAGACAGTAACAGGTATTTTAGTTCAACTACCTCTTCCAAGTACAATAAATGAAAAAAATGTAATAGAAAAGATAGCTTATTATAAGGATGTTGATGGTTTAACTAGTAAAAATATAGGGAATTTGTTTGCAGGAAATGATGCAATAGCACCTTGTACAGCACTTGGAGTAATGGAAATATTAAAGAGTAAAAATGTTTCTATTGAAGGGGAAAATGCTGTTATTGTTGGAAGAAGTAAGCTTGTGGGATTGCCTTTAATAGCACTTCTTTTAAGAGAAAATGCAACGGTTACGACATGTCATTCAAGGACACAGAATCTAAAGGAAATAACAAAAAAAGCAGATATTTTAGTAGTGGCAATAGGAAAAAGAGAATATATAGATAAATCTTATGTGAAAGATGGTGCTGTTGTAATAGATGTTGGAATAAATAGAGAAGATGGAAAGTTATATGGAGATTGTAATAAAAATATAGAGGAAAAAGTAAAATATATGACTCCGGTTCCTGGGGGTGTAGGACCATTAACAGTAATAATGTTAATTAATAATATAATAAAAGCACACAAACTTCAAAAAAAATTAAAATAGTCTTTACATATTAAAAATAATATCATATAATTAATATGCACTAAGTTGTGCTTTGGAGTGGTACTCAAGAGGCTGAAGAGGCGCCCCTGCTAAGGGTGTAGGTCGGGTAACTGGCGCGAGGGTTCAAATCCCTCCCACTCCGCCATTAAGAAATGTTCCCTTGTATTTCAAGGGTTTTATTATGTTTTAATAATATTAATTGTACTAATAAACACACTTTTAAAAAAATGAATTTACAATGTATCTTGCCAGATGTTATAATGAAGTAGTGATAATAAATGAAGAAAAGGTTTAGTAAAATAGAAATATCGTGTTTAATAGTATTTGTAATAATAGCCATATTATGTTTTATTTGGTATTTTCTTTATGCTTATTTTGCAGATCCTGAAATAGCTTTAAAAGGTGAAGATGTAGTTATGGTAGATTTAAAGGGTAATTATAAAGAACAAGGTGCAGAAGCTTATCTTGATGGAAAAAATATATCGGATAGGATAAAAGTAAAGAGTAATTTAAATACAAGAGTGGTTGGAGATTATCAGGTAACGTATGAGGTAACTAATTTAAAAGGACGTAGAGCAAAACAAATAGTTAGGACAATAAAAGTAAGAGATAATATAAAACCTGAAATAAAATTAAAGAAGGGTAAGACTTATAAGACTCAGTATGGTCTTGATTATAAGGAACCTGGTTATACTGCGACAGATAATTATGATGGAAATATAACAAATAAAGTTGAAGTAAAAGGCACAATAGATACGAATAGTTTGGGAAGTTATAAACTTTATTATTCAGTAGTAGATTCATCTGGGAATAAGACAACGAAGATAAGAACTGTAAAAGTAGTAGATGAGACTCCTCCGGTGATTGAATTAAGGGGAAAGAGTAAGGTAATATTAAAAAAAGGTGAACCATATATAGATGAGGGTGTTATAGCTACTGATAATTATGATGGAGATGTGACATCAAAGGTAATAAAAAGGGGAAAAGTAAATACTAGTAGAACGGGATATTATAAGGTAACTTATAGTGTTACAGATTCGTTTGGTAATTATCAAAGTGTTGAAAGAACAGTGCAGGTAGGAACTAGAAGTGAGATAGATAAGGATAATTGTATAATGGTTTCTATTAAGGATCAAAAATTATGGTTTTATCAGAATGGTAATTTAGTTTTAACTTCTGGAGTAGTAACGGGAACAAAGAATACTTGGGATACAATAACTGGCTCTTTTAGAATAAGAAGTAAGGCAATGGGGACTTATTTAACAGGAGCAGATTATAAGACTTGGGTAAATTATTGGATGTTGATAGATTATGGGACACAAATAGGGTTACATGATGCTACTTGGAGAAGTTCTTTCGGAGGATCAATTTATAAATATAATGGTTCTCATGGATGTATAAATTTACCTTATGGGGTAGCCAAAACAATATATAACAGGGCTAAAGTAGGAACTAGAGTTTATGTTTATTAAAGACTTTACTAACTTTTGTAAAGTTTTTTTTATCCTAGTTTCATTTTAATAAAATAGATACATAGTATTTATTAAAAGTATTAAAAGTATTAAAAGTATTTACAAAAAAATGTAAAAAAAGCGAGAAATTTATATCAAAAAATGTGTTTTTATGATATAATTTTGCTAGTTGATCTATAAAAAACAAACACTAGGGACGTGATAACTATGAAAGTATGTAAAAAATGTAAAAAACATGTAACAAATAAATCGAAAATATGTAAATTTTGTGGAGCTGATGTAAGTAAAGCTAAGATAGTTCCAAATGACAAGAAAGTTGTTTCAAAAAAAGTTTCAAATATTACAAAAAAACCGAATAAGAAAGAAAAACTAGATATAACAAGTGAAGTAAAGTTAAAAGAGGTAAATAAGAAATTAAATATCAAAACAGAGTTAATAGATAATTTAAGTAGCAAAAAAAAGTTAGTAAAGGAACAGGCAAAAAAGTTAAAGAAACAAGGACATAAAAAAGTAAAGCAAGTTCCAAGTTTGATTAATAGGACAAAAGATAAGAGCATAAAAGCTGTAAAAAAAGTAAGGGGTATTACATTAAAACTATTGGGACAAGTAAAAAGTAAGTTGTCTAGTTTGTTTATAAAGTTTAAGAAAATAGATATTAAAAGTAAAGTTTGTAATTTAAAGACAAGGGTAATAAGTTTTTTTAGTAATCAAAAAGAGAAATTAAGTAGTTTAAAAAATAAGATTGTTAAAATACTAGAGGATAAGAAAAATGCTAGGCTTAATAATGTTAAGCAAAAGCCTATTAAGGTAAAGGAAAAGCCTATAAAGATAAAGAAAAAACCAATCAAAATCAAGGAAAAACCTATTAAATTTAAAGAAAAAAATGTTAGGGTTAAAGAGAAAATTAATGTTAAACAGTCGAGGCTAATCGGTTTTAAACAAATGTTATCTCAAAAAATTAAAGGATTAGGTAATGCTTTTAGGACAAAATTTGATAGTTTAAAACAAGTAATTGGTAAAAGTAAACCAGTAACAAATAGATTAAGTTTGAAGATTTTAGTTATAGGTTTTATTTCTTTGGTAGCATTAGGAACATTTTCTTATTTTGGAGTTGATGCTTATAAAGATTTAACAAGTGAAGAGAAGACTTTGGCAATTGGAGAAAAGGCTACGACTGATAAAATATTTAGTATGGGTGATCTTATTACTTATAAGGGAGTAGATTATAAGGTTGTAAAGGTTGAAACATCTGAAGGTAATAGTTATAAGGCTCCGAAAGAAGGAAATGAGTTTTTGATAGTAACAATATATATGAAGAATAATACTGGTGAAAAGGTTCCATATAGTTATGTTAATTACACTATGTCTAATAGCAATGGAGAAGAAAAAACAAGAATATTTACATCTATAAATGTAAAGGATGCACTTTATTCAGGAAATTTAGTAATTGGGGGTATTAAAACTGGTTCAATGGTTTTTGAGCAGCCAAAAGATGATCCAAAGTTGAGAATAAATTTCTATGAACTTAAGAAAGGTGACAATGGTGAGGATGTAATTGATTATAGTAAAAAGGTATTTTCGGTAAGTATTAAGGTTCCTACTAAGGAAGAACAAGAGATGGAAAAAGAACAAAAAAATTTAAAAGAAACTGAAACAAAAGAAGTGTCACAAAAGAATTTGAGTAATAAAAAAAATTAACTATAAGATGAATGCTTGTAGTTTTTTTATCTTATAGGAAAGTGCTTTGTTAGTTATTAAAGGGTAAGGTAAGAAAGTAGACATAATAACATGTTTAATTCTTTAATTTTAAAGGAAATTATATTTTCTTGATTAAAATAATTTATTAGCTATCGGCAAACGTATGTCTGCTTGATATAATTAAATTATCCAAGGGGGATATGTGTATGTATAAGGCTTATAAATTCAGA
>CAVFIB010000013.1:0-17993 GCA_963622385.1 Bacteroidaceae bacterium
TCCTGTTCGTTTAGCTTGTCTTTGGGTGCTAAGCCAGACATAACAATCTTCTCCTCTTTTTGGAAATCTTTCATGCTCTTCAACAAACTTTTTTAAATCTTCATAATTTTCATTCCAAGTATATGTAGAATTTATATCAAGTTCTTCAAGTAATTGACTTATTTCTTTATAATCCTCTATTATCCTAAAGTTTTTTACAACAAGCTCAATCTCTTCCTTAGTCTTACCGCTTTTAGTCATTATTCCTTTTATTGAATCTCTTAAGTTTTCTATGTTCTTTAAACACTTTATATTATTAACTATATCAAATACCAAAGGATTTTTCTTATTTCCCGTAACTAAAGCTCTTCCTAATTGTTGAAAATATAATATTGGTGAAGAAGTAGGTCTAAGCATAATCGAGCCATCTACATCCTTTGTATGAACTCCTTCATTTAACATCCCTACTGAAAATAAAAGTTTTAAATTTTTTCCTTTAGCATAATGAAAGTTATCTACTGCATATTTATTAAGTTCTTGATCCATTCCAGAATGTATATAACTAACATCAATATCTTTATTTACTCCTCTTAATAATTTAGGAATCTCTTCTTTCATTTCTTCTAGATGTTTTATGTCACGACAAAATACTAAATACTTACCATCTTTTTTATCCATGTTCTTTGAAAATATTTCCTCTAAGTTATTTGCTTTCTCTATTAATCTCCTTGCTCTTTCAAGTTCCTTCATAAGATCCTTTTTATCATTTTCATCCTCTAATTTATTTATCTTAACTTCTATTCTATCTATTTCTTCCTTAAAAGAATAAATTGCATTTATATAATTTGGAACAGGTAAAATACCATTTGCAATAGCATATGGCAAAGTTATATGAGATGACACATTACCATTAAAAATTTCTTCAGACATATCTCTTTTCCCATCTAAATATCTAACTGGTGTTGCAGAAAGTCCTAAAACATTAGCATTCTTATTAAGCTCAAGTAATTCACTTACTCCTTCTCCCCATTTTTCCGCTCCTGCTCTATGAAACTCATCAAGAACTATATTATCAGCATCAATATATGGATCTTTCATAAGTTTAAAATAAGTAATTATTTTTAAATTTGGAAAATCCTCTTCTAAACTCATACTATTTTCCATTATAGTTCTCTTTATATTATCAATTATAGATAAAGATGAAGTTACAAATAGACCTTTTTTATTTCTATTTTCATATAACCACTTCAAAGCAATATAACTCTTTCCTGTTCCTGTTGGATGAATTATACAACACCTTTTTTTCGTTTTAAACATATCAATTGTTTTTTCATAAGCCTTTTTATTGTGTTCATAAAGTTCTATCATAAATACACCATCCTTAAACTAAGTAAATTATAACACAAAAAGAAGAAATTAGCTAGAAGATGCATGCTTTATATACTTCATCACTTATTTTCTCAATTGATTTCATTTGTCCATCTTTAGAACAATTTATTATATCCCAAGACAAATAATCTGCTACAAATGTTGCATTATCATAAACCTTCTTCATAAAAGTTAAATCATTTTCATGAATATCCCCCTCAACCACTTCACCATTTTCCTCTTTTCTCTTATTTCTCATCTTCGTAATTATATCTAAATCTGCTGTTAAAAAAATTACTTTATCAGGCTTTTTTATACCTATTTTATTATATTCAAAATCCATCACATAATTTAAAAATTTCTTCTTTTCCTCATCATCCTCAATTAAAGTACTCTGATATATCAAACTTGATGTAGTATATCTATCAAGCAAAATTGTATTCCCTCGCTCATATTTATCCTTCAAATCAATATTCCAAGTAATAGCTCTATCAACTGCATATAAACTATTTACAAAATAAGGAGATAATTCATCAGGTTTTCCAAATGTTCCCTTTAAATATTCCTCCACTGGTTTTCCCTGATACGTATTATAACTTGGAAAATGATGGGATTCTACTCTTACATTTTCAGCAAATAATCTCCTCCTCAAAAGATTAAACTGCGTTGTCTTACCTATTCCATCACTTACTCCTTCAATTACAATTAGTTTTCCTTTCATTTTTCTATTCCTTTCTCTTATAACAAACAAATGAATAATTTATATCATCTTTAGTATTAGCCCCTATTATCTCTTTTACATACTTAGTCTTATCAAAAAACGGAAAATAACAATCAGCATCCTTATCCACCATATCTATTTCTGTTAAATATAAATTTTTAGCATACGGAAGAAATAATCTATAAATAGAAGCCCCTCCGATTATAAATATTTCCTTTTCATTTAAACACAACACTTCTTTATAATCATTTATTACAGTTACACCTTTTATTTGTTTTTTATCATACGACAAAACTATATTATTCCTATTAGGAAGAGCTTTTCCTATTGAATTATAGGTATTTTCACCCATAACTACTACCTTTCCAGTAGTTTTCTCTTTAAAATATTTTAGATCCTCTTTTATAGACCAAATTAATCCATTATTTTTACCAAGTTCTAAGTTTTTACCTACCGCAGCGATTATATTTATTATCATTGTGATATAGGAAAAGATATTTTTCCATGATGTTTATATTTTCTTATTTTTATATCTTTTAACTCCCTTGAATTATCGAACTGGTAAAAGTCTTTTATTTCTGGATTTAACCATAGTTCTGGAGCAGAAAGATCCTCTAAAGTTTCTCCTCTTTCAATTTGTTCTTTTATTCCATCAATTTGATTCACGTATATATGAGCATCCTTAATAGACCAATCTATTGTTCCAGGTTCTAAATCTGTACAATGTGCTATCATACTCAAAAGTACTGCATACTGAGTTATATTAAACGGAAGACCAAGTGGTACATCACAGCTTCTTTGATGTACTAACATATTTAATTTTCCATCTGTTACATCCCATTCACTACACCAAACACATGATGGAAGTACTGCAGTATCCAAAAACTCATCTTGCCACAGACTCATTATCATTCTCCTATCAGTAGGATTATTCTTTATCTTAAAAAGCAAATTATCTACATGACCATATCTTTTCACTATCCAGCCATATGCTGTTCCTATCGTATGAGCCCATTCTTTTCCAAAATCCCTTTCAATATCTTTTTTTACCAATTTACCATTTTCATCTAAAACATTTTGAGTTGCCTTCCATATACCATCATCACCAATTTCCCATTCATCCCAAATATGATTATTTCTTTCCTTAAGCCATCTAACATCATTACTTTGTGCTTGATATATCCAAAGCATCTCAGTTATAGCATTCTTATAAAATACTTGTTTCGTAGTAAGCATAGGAAACTCATCACTAAGATCAAAATGAAAATTATAACTAGGTATCTTAATAGAATTAGTACCAGTCCTATTTTGAACTTCTACCCCTTCTGTTAATATCTTTTTACATAATTTTAAGTATTCCTTATCAAATTTAGACATCTTCTTATCCTCCTAAATAGATTATACAAAAAAAAAGCAACAATTGCTACTTTTATATTTAATTTACTTTAATAAAAACTTATTTTCCGCTACTTCAATACCAAAGATATATCATTCAAATAAACATCAGAGCCTAAATTTAACTTTCTAGAAAATGCTTGCACCGACTTTAAAACCTTTTGCATAAAATAAAACTCTGTCAATTCTTTAATATCTATTTTGTGATCTGCTTCTAAATATACATTTAACTTCCCATCTTCTATTTCAATTTTTATATCATTTATATACATTAACTGTCTCATACCCTCAACATTTATTCCATAATGTGCTACCCTATCTTTTGTTATATCAAGTTTATCAGCAAAAATAAGAGCTAGTGCTATTATGTTATCTGTATCAAAACCATCACTATGAATCCTTATCGCTTCTAAAACTTCTTCATGATGCTTTAATTTTATATTATTTCTTGTAAAGTAATCCTTTGCAAATATATAACTTCTCTCCGCATGATTTTCCTTTCCTAAAGTAGCCCCTGTATCATGAAGAAGTGCTGCTACTTTAGTATCCTCTATTATATCTTTAGGATAATTAAGTTTAGTCAAAACCTCTTCTGCTATATGTGCTACATTTAAAACATGGGTAAAATCATGATGAGCCCATGCATCTGTATTATTCTCAAGTTCATTTACTTTTTCATAAATTTCAATTATTTCTTTATCATTTCTAATCTTATTATACATATTTCCTCCTTCCACATAATTATATCATAACAAAAAAAACAATCTTTCTATTATGTTAAAAATAATTTTATTATACTTACTATTTATAATATTTATTTTTCTTTAATTTAGATTATCATAAATATAGCATTGCATCTTATATTTATCAGAATTATCAACAGGTACTATTAATGTCTTGGTTTTTCTCCTGCATAAGCCTTTATATTCATAAAACAAAGTATTACATTCCTCATCAGTAAATAAAAAAAATGTATTTATTTGTCTTTTTTTAGTAAAGTTTAAAAAACTATTATATAGTTTACTTCCTATACCAAAACCTCTATATGATTCATCCACCACAAAAAATTCAAGCTTTCCATCATAACTTATATTTGTTTCTTTTAATAACTCCTTGTTAATTTCATTATTTTTTCTAGAAAATTTTAGTATAAATATTCCATACTTCGAAAATAACAGTCTAAATTCATAAAAAACAAACATTAACATTTCCTTAAGATATATTTTGGATTTTTTATGATCTACACCAATTATAATTCCTGCAGCTTTACCATCAACACTAGCAACCTTTAAAAACGATCGTTGAATCAAACAACTTCTCAAATAACTTTTTGCCATTATTGTTGCAGTCTTTGGAGGTGAATATTTACCAAAATCCCACGTTCTTTCAACTATATTTTCAAGATATTTATAATCTTCTTTTTTTAAATCTCTTAATATTACTTGTTCCACAATACACTCCTATTCTATATTTTCAAACATTTTCTTTAGATTTTCACTAAATACTTTTAAACTCTCTATAAAATCCTCATTACAACTTTCCAGCGTTTTAGATAAAGCCATATTCTCGGCTATATAAACATCCATTAATAACTTCTTAGTAAATTCTTTACCCTCATTAGTTAATGCTATTCTTAAATCCCTTCTACATCCCTTAATAGGTTTAAGCATTATATATCCATCACTTACACATTCTTTAATTATTGTATTTAAAGTTGTCCTTGGTATCAACCACTCTTCCGATATACTTTTTTGAGTATGTACCTCCTCATCATCAAGGGCATATAATAAAGTCAAAGTATTTGCTTTAACACCTTTCCATTTAGCGCTTACCTCATATAAACCTTCTATACAGTTTATTGTCTTAATTATTCTTCTTATTTTTTCTCTATCTTCAATCATAAGTTCTTTTCTCCTAATAATTCTAATTAGTATTATAAATTATATTATAATTAACCCTTTTTGTCAATAACGATATAAAAATCATCATTAACACCCATCATTTATCAATAAAACAGCATAACACATAACAAAAAAGATAAGAGAAATTTCTCTAATCTTCATTTCCTATTTTATTTTTAATATATTCCATTAAAAATACTACTACTCCACCTACTATAAATGCTATAACACTAAATGTTCCAAATGACAAAGGACTTTTCGGAGTACTTAAACTTGTAGGACCCATAATAATTGCATATACTGATCCTATCATAAGACCTATTATTGTATAAATTGTCTGACTTCTATATTTTTCAAGTGCCTTTTTTACTAATCTTATCACTAAGAATATTCCTGCAATTACACCAAGACCAAATATAAATAATATTGGAACAAATTCAAGATTCAAATGAAGCGTTTCCTTTATACCATTTATAATTGGTAAATAAAGACCAAATATTAAAAGTAATGTTGAACCAGATATACCAGGTAAAACCATCGCAGATATTGCAACCATTCCTGCAACAAATGTATAAATACAAAGTCCTATATTTAAACTAGATACACTTATATCAATACTCCTTATTGTTTTTTGAGTTAAATATGTAAGTAAAGCTACCACAACTATTCCTATTACTGTAAATATTAAATGCTTATAATTTCCCTTTAAAAGTTTCAAATCATCTTTTATTATCAATGGAATTGCAAATAAAATAAACCCTACAAATAAAGAACTTATAACGTATATATGTGATTCAAATACTTTAGATAAGATAATAGTAGCAAGAGCCATTCCTATAATCCATCCTATCCCTAACTTTATCAAAAATTTAATTGCTTCCTTTCTATTTCCATCTTTACTAAATAAATCATTAAGAGAATTTATGAACTTATCATAAAACCCTAAAATAAACGCTACTGTACCTCCCGACACCCCAGGCACACTATCTGCAAGTGCCATACAAAAACCCCGAAAGGCATTAACTATTAAACTTTTCATACATTCATCTCCTATAAATCTTCTTTATTATCTTAACATTATAATTATATTTTTTCTATATATTTTTTATTAATAGACATTTACTTTACATTATTTTTTATTAATAGACATTTATTTTACATTGTTTTTTCTTAATCTAACTTTAGAATTATTAGACTTTTCTTCACTTATTGCCTTCATTTGATAATTTGTTAATAATTCTTGAGATACTTCAAAATTATTTACCATAGGTATATAATTACCAGTTTCATCAAATAAAAGAATCGGAATCTCAGAATATGGAAATGTAACTATATGATACTTATCATCAATCAAATTATCATAATTATCTTTAGATATAAAATCATATATATCATAATATCCTTGATCTTCTCCATATCCCACTAACATTTTATATACAATGTCATTAGATAAATTCTTATTCTCAAAAGAATCTATTATTCTCCAGTCTTTTGGTTTTAAAATCTTATTAATACTTCTCATAGTTTTTTCTCCTTATAAATATATTTTTCATTTAACTAGTTTCAACTTGCCACAATTTATAAATTTATTCTTTTTATATGCAAACTTCTTATTATTTATATTAGATGGTAATTCTATAACCTCTAAAACATAATTTTTTATATTTACTAACAATTTTAAATCATCTTTTTTAACTAAATAATACGGTGATAAATCCCCTAACTCATCCGCAGTTGATACAGGTCCAATCTCCGGAGCTATAAATGTATCAAGAACAAGTTCTATAAAATTTAACTTCTTTGTTCGAGAAAGTATATATATATCATATGATTCAGAATAATATTCTTTTAACACTTCATTATACATAGTCATCTTATTTTTATATTTATTTTTATCCAGCTCCTTTTTCATAGATAAAGAAGGCAAACTATTATTATCATCTAATAAATAATCCACAGTAAGACCAAATACCTTAGATAATTCTTTCAAATTACTAACATCAGGTAAACCATTATCATTTTCCCATTTAGTTATCGCTTGTCTTGAAACATTCATAATCTCAGCTAACTGTTCTTGTGATAAACCAAACTTACTTCTTATTCTTTTTAATTTTTGTCCTAGTGTCATGTCAACATCTCCCTTTTACATAATACTACCAAAATTATCTTCATTTTAAAAGCAATAATGATTTACATTTATGCTACTAATCGTAGCATAGTCATTTATTTTTCTATCTAACAACATAAACCACATCCTAAAGTTCAAACTTATACAAACGTTCTCCAGATTTTAGTTTTTTATATATTCTGCTCCAAACTTTTCATAATAGTTTTCTAAATTAATCTTCATATCTATTTTTTATTCACCATGAATTTACTCCAAACTAAATCAATAACAAAGTATAAAAAAACATATATTATTATTGTAATAACTATCATTTTCCAATCAATACTTTTAGTAAATAAATATAAAACCAAAGTATATACAAAACCAAAAATAGCCGTACTTATCAAATATTTTATTAACTTCTTCATGTTAACCACCTAGAAAATACCTTTTCTTATTTTTTTAACATTCCTATTCATTAAATGTCTACCCAAGTTTCTATAGAAAAAATCTTTTATTTTAGACATTTCTTGATGATGTTCTTTAAATAACTCATCCGGAGAATCATACACTCCAAAATCTTCAGTTATTCCTTCACTTTGAATATAAATATTATTTGCATTCCATTCAATGATTGGATTTTTAAAGTCTTTAACTGCTACTCCATATCCACAAAAAGGACCACTACAATCTCTGAACTTTTCTTGTAATCTATTTAAATAACTTTTATCTAAAATAAATGCTTCTAATTCATACCATTTTCCTTTATACAAAACCTCCACCCAACTATGCAACACATTCTTAGGAGCACTTTTATAAACAATACCAGTCATTGCCCCCCTTTTGAAGCCTTTTATCTATTGTAAAACCATGTATTCTACAAGGAATATTTATCGCTCTTAATAAAGCCATAAATAAAATTCCCTTTGTATTGCATTGTCCATATCCATCTATCAAAACTTGTTCAGCAGTTATTTCATCACAAGTATTATAACCAAATAAAACCTCATCCCTTACAAAAGAATATATTTCCTTTATTTTATCAAAGTCATCTAATTTTAACCAATTCCTTTCACATATAAGTTTCTGAATTCTATCACAAGAATAATTAAGTAACATCGTTTCCTTCAAATATTTTTCATACCTCATAACTATTATCTCTCCTATAAATTATTATCTACACACCATTATTAAGTCACTACATTTAAAGCTCAATTTTTAATATATATAATCATATACAACCTATATCATCTTTTAGATACAATTAAAAACAAACAGTCCTACTTTTTTAAAGTTTTAAGATATAATACTGCCAAACATTCAATATGCCGTGTTTGCTAATTATGAACAGTTGCTTTTTATATATTTTGGTATAACTGACTACTACATAATAAACACTCTTAATAGTATAATGTTTATTATGTATATATCAATTTTCTACTTCTACTCTTACTCTTAAACCATTAACTTATCTTACTTTTAACGTTATTTAACTCTCATATTTAACTATTTATCACTTTCTTCTAATAATAAATCAAAGTCTGATTTGTATAATTTATCTTGCTTTATTCTATATTTTTCAAATTCAGTTAATGCCTTATCACATGCAATTTCATGAGATATTTTACCAGCATTTTTTAATATGTCTCTATTATCAAGCAATAAATATTTATCTATTAAATTAACCCAATCTTCCATTGTCATTGGAATATGTCTTCGTGCTCTATTTTCTGCTAATTCTAAGAAAGCACTAACAATTCCCTCTAAATCATTTATTTCATCTTTTGATAAATAATTTTTAGCTATTAGAACATCAGATTCCATTATTTTCCCATTAGGAGAACTTTTCCAAGTAGTAAGTCCCATATGTTCTTTTTCTGAATCTACTCTATTATATATAATTTCAGCAGCAATTTGTTTTGATACCGCATAGTGCATTTTATTTTGAACTTTTTTAAAAAATTTAATTGATATTGGAGATTTTTTATCATAATCTATACTTGTTGCATAAATATCAGTAATTTTTTGGTAAAATCTTCTTTCTGATAATCTTATTTCTCTAATTTCTTCTAATAATTTTTCAAATTAATCTTTATCAATGAAAGAACCGTTTTTCATTCTTTCTTTATCTAATACATACCCTTGAATAGTAAATGTTTTTAGTACATTAGTTGCCCATCTTCTAAATTGTGTAGCTCTTAATGAATTTACTCTATAACCAACTGATATTATTGCATCTAAATTATAAAATTCAATATTTCTTTTAACATTTCTATTTCCCTCTTTTTGAACTAATTCCATTTTGGAATAAGTTGAATTTTTATCCAATTCATTTTCATTATATATATTTATAAGATGCTTTGCTATTGCAGGCTGTTCAACATCAAATAATTCTGCCATAGCTTTTTGTGTCATCCATAATGTCTCGTTTTCATATCTAACTTGAATACCCTTACCTTTTTCTTGAAGCTTAAATGTTATAAACTCTTCTGTACTACTTCTTATAATCAAATCTTTTGCCAATCTTGTCATCTCCTTCTAAATAATTTATTAGTATACGTTTCTCCATACCACTTAATATAATATGAGTAAACATATTTTTCCTCGAATAGGCCTATAAAGTCTTATTGCTTTTTATCAAAATTATGCTTTTTTTGATAGGCACTGAATAGTTGATTTTCGCCTAAATGTAAGGCTTTATTTAAGGTTTAAAACACATACACATTCAACATGCTTAGTACAAGGAAACATATTAAATCCCTTTACTGTTACTAATTCATAACCCTCTAATAAATCTATATCCCTTTTTAAAGTACTCGGATTACAAGATATATAAATCAATTTTCTAGGTCTCATTTTAATTATATTATCTATTACCATTTTATTTAAACCACTTCTCGGTGGATCAACTACTACTGTATCAAAACTATCACAAATAATTGAAGCATCACCACAAAGAACCTCATAATTTTTTATATTATTTAATTTTATATTTTCTCTAGCACACTTTACCGATTCCTTGTTAATCTCTACTCCTACTACCTTATTACAAATATCTGATAAATATAAACCAATACTACCTATCCCGCAGTATAAATCTAAAAGCCTATCACTTTTACTTACTTCACTTTTTATCTCTTCATAAAGTTTATAACAACACTTACTATTCACTTGAAAAAAAGCCCTATGATTTATTAAATATTTCAAATTTCCTACACTAGAAATTATAAATTGATTCCCAAATATAAGTTCATCATTTTGATATATTGTTATTTCCTTTTCCTGTTTTAACTTCTCTATACTTCTTTCATCTAAATCTCCCATTATATGTAATAATAAGTTCTTATCACCTTTTCTTATTACTATTTCATCTACTCTAGATAAATCAAACGAACTTAACACCTTTATCAAATCATTTATCTTATTATCAAGTAACTTACACTTTTCTATACATATCAAGTTATTAGTTTGTTCATCATATAAACCCAGTTTTCCTCCTTTAACATGTAAAGTAACCTTATTTCTATAATTATATCTATCTAACGAAACTATCCCTTTTAACTTATCCCCAAAAAGTCTTTTTAAATATATTTCTTTTGTTTTTATTTCCCTTTCATAAGGAACATGCATAAGATTACATCCCCCACATTTATCATAGTACTTACACTCACTCTCTATTCTATTAGAACTTTTCTTAAAAAAAGATACTACCTTTCCATAAGCATATTTCCTCATAACTTTTGTTATTTTTATTCTTAACAAATCATTAGTTACTGCATTTTTTATAAAAACAGGAATACCCTCTATCTTACATATACCATTTCCATTTTGATTATCATCTATTACTTCTACTTCATATATTTCATTTACTTTCATACTCTACCTCATTTAACTTTTTTCATGCTTTAATATAACATATAACAAAAATATAATCAAGCACAAAACAAACATTTGTTCTATTTTTCTTTTTCTGCACAAAAAAAGCGTATTACTTTTCTAATACACTTACTTGTTTCTTATCTCTTCCAAGTCTTTCATACTTAACTACACCATCTATTTTAGCGTATAATGTATGATCATTTCCCATACCAACATTTACTCCTGGATGGATTCTAGTTCCTCTTTGACGATAAATAATAGCCCCTGCTTTAGCACTTTGTCCATCTGCAAGTTTAGCTCCTAATCTACGTCCAGCTGAATCTCTACCATTTGAAGTAGAACCTCCACCTTTTTTATGAGCAAATAATTGGATATTTAATCTTAACATAAATATTCCTCCTATAAAAATCTAATGTTTTTTGGATAATCTCTCTCTAATTCTTTTAATAAAGATATCATGTTTTCTATCAATTTACTTGTTATTTCTGTACTTTTCTTTACCTCAATAACAAACGGTTTTTCTTCTACAAAAATTGCCTCTTCATCTACTCTTAAAATAGCATTTACAGTAGTTATAACAATACTACTAACCGAAGCACAAACTATATCCTTACCATAATCATCATAAAGAGCATGTCCAGTTATCATTACCTTGTTTACTTCTTTATTCTTTTCTTCAACTTTTACTTTAATCATATTAATTAACCATTGATCTTAGTAATTTCAACCTTTGTATATGGTTGACGATGTCCTTGACTCTTACGAGTACTCTTACTCTTGTTAACATATTTAAAGATTCTTATTTTCTTACCTTTTCCATGTTTTACAACTTTTCCTGTTACCTTAGCACCTTCTACATTAGGATTACCAAAGCTTCCATCAAGCATTAACACTTCATCAAAAACAACATTCTTTCCTTCTTCAGCATTTAACTTTTCAACATAAATAACTGATCCTTCTTCAACTAAATATTGTTTTCCACCAGTTTTAATTATTGCTTTCATACTTACCTCCTTATCTCTTACCTAAGACTCACTCTCAAGGTGTCTACCAAGTAGAACTTTTACCTTTTCAATGTGGTTTAAAGCACTATTACGAGGCCTTAAACATATAAGATATTACCATATATTACTAAGAAAAGTCAAGATTATTTCATGATTTTATTCACTTAATAAATCCTCAAGAGACAAAATATCATATCCCTTTTGCTTCAAATAAATAATAGTACTATTCAGTTCCTTTATATTATTATCAGTAGGTTTTATCATATAAATCAATCCATTTTCCTTATTCTTTGTCAAATTACCAAACAAATTATTATTTATTTCTATAGGTTTAACAGTATTTATCTTTTGATTTATACACGATCTTAAAAAAGATTCATTCTTATATAAGCAATAATTACTATAAAAATAATTTGTTTTTATTATATTCTGCATATATCTTATACTAGTTTCATTATATTTATTATTATACCCATAAAGTCCTAATCTTATATTATCATTTATCATACTTCTTAAATTATTTTTCTCTATTAATTTCCCATCTAAAAACAAAGTTACATCTACATCTTGACTCTTTATTATATATACTATTTCTTGTAAACTATTAAGATTTTCTAAATTAAACACAATAGATATCTTCTTATCTTTAGTATTTGCACCTATTATTAATTTATCTAAATTATCTTTCATGATAATACTTGGTTTTATACTAGTAAACTCCAAAAGATTTTCATTATAATCATTAATCTTCTTCATTTGTTCATAACTATTATTTACATCTATTTTACTACCACTTTGTCCAACAAGCATAGTCTTTTCTGATAAGATTGCATTAACTGGGCTTATATCTTTATTCAAAGACTTTATCTTTTCCATGATAGGATCTTGTCTCTTAGAAAACTCTATCACTTTATCAGTATAATAGAAACTAAATATTGTAAATAAACTAATTGTTATTATCTTTATTATCCTTTTCATACTAAATAATATGTTTTTCCTATCCATTAATGCAAAAATAAGCAGGATTATTAAGTCCTACTTATCTCTTATTTCACACATAAATTTATCTTTTACTTTTTCTATTATATTTCTAAATATATTATCAACTTCTTCTTCTTTTAAAGTTTTATCCTTACTATTAAATGTTAAACTATATGCTATTTGCTTTTTACCTTTTTCTATTTTATCTCCCATATAAACATCAAAGACTTCAACATTTGTTAAAATACTAGTTCCTTGTCTTTTTACCTCTTCTTCTACTTCTTTGTTTTCCTGTCCCTCATCCAAAATAAATGCTACATCTTTAATTATATCCGGGTATTTTGAAGCCTCTTCATATTTTAATTGTTCTCTCTTTATATTATATAATTTAGTAAGCGATAACTCTGCAAGATATATTTCATCTTTATTAGTTAAAGGATGAACCCTTCCAATTACCCCAACTTCTTCATTTTCAAGTATTATCTTAGCACTTATTCCAGGATGCATATCCATTATTACTTCCTTTTTAAAAGTATACTTATCCTTATAACCAAGATAATCCAATAAGTTTTCAATTATCCCTTTCAAATGATAAAAATCACACTTTTCAGTTACTTTCCATTTATTATTTATATAATTACCACTTGTTAAAACAGCTATTTTACTTTCTTCCTTATAATCCTTATCATATGTCTTAGCAATTTCATATATATTTATATTCTTAACATTTCTTTTCTTATTATAATCATAAACATTTAAAAGTGATGGAAGAATTGTTGTTCTTATTACAGACTTGTCTACACTCATTGGATTAGGAAGTATTATATTTTCCTTTTTCTCATACTTAAACATCTTTGCCATACTTGGACTAGTCAAAGTATAAGTTTTAACCTCATCTAACCCTAATGTTCTTAATCTCTTTGATATATCCTTTCTAAGTCCTATTTCTTTTAAATATCTTCCTCTTTTAGTTTCTACTCTTGGAAGTGTTGATACCAAGTTTTCATATCCATATAACCTTCCAATTTCCTCTGCTATATCATTAACATTTGGATCAATATCTAGTCTTCTATAAGGAATTGTTACAATAAACTGATCACCTTCTTGTTTATAATCAAACATTAACCTTTCAAGCTCATCTTTAACATTTTGATCTGTTAAATCCAGTCCTAGTAATGTACTAATTTCTTTAGTCTTAAATACCACTTGTTTCTTACTCTTATCTATCTTATCATACTTTAAAGTACCACTAAGTATCTTAGCATCAGCATATTTTTCTAAAAGATGACAAGCCCTTCTTAAAGCCTTATCAGTATATTCAAACGATAAACCCTTTCCATATCTAATTGAAGCCTCACTTCTTAGATTTAATCTACTTGCAGTATATCTTATACTTACTGGATCAAAAATTGCACTTTCTATTACTATACACTTTGTATCATTTGTAACCTCAGTATTTTCACCACCCATTACACCTGCTATTGCAACTTTTTCCTTTCCATTTGTTATTACTATATCATTTCCAGTTAAAGTTCTCTTTACATTATCCAAAGTAATTATCTTATCCCCATCTTGAGATAATTCTACTTCTATTTTATCACCAAGCTTATCCTTATCAAAAAAATGAAGAGGTTGACCATACTCAAGCATTACATAATTAGATATATCTACAACATTATTTATTGGTCTCATACCTGCAGATATTAATCTTCTCTTTATAAAGTCTGGAGATTCTTTTATCTTTATATCCTTAACCATCTTCGCAGTATAATATGGACACTTATCAGTTTTTATATCTATTTTTAAGTGTTTTTCTACACTATCTTCAACTTCATTAAAATCATCATCTGGAAGAGAAACTTTTTTTCCTATTATACTCGCTATTTCATAAGCAAAACCTATATGATAATAACAGTCATTATTTCTATGTTTATGAACATCTAATTCATATAACGTATCATTTGTCCCTAAATACGTATTAGCATCAGTCCCAGGCATTAAATCAGTATCAAGAACCTCAATTCCCTTTTCATAATTTTCCTTTGTTTTCTCTTCTAAACCAAGTTCAAACAAAGCACAAATCATTCCATTTGACTCTTCACCCTTTATAACACTCTTCTTAATCTCTATATCATTTAAAACACATCCAGGAAGTGCCACTAATACTTTGATATTTTCTCTTACATTTGGGGCACCACATACTATTTGAACCTGTCTTTCTCCAACATCTACTAAACAAATATTTAAATGATCACTACCCTTTAACTTTTTTACACTTAATACTTGTCCTATTACTAAATTATCTATACGTTTATCTATTATTTTTTCTATATTTACACCAGCTTTTGTTATCTTCTCTGCTAATTTATGTAAATCTTCATCTTTTATATCAACATAATCCTTTACCCACTCTAAACTTATCATATTAATCAATCCTCCTGTCAAATTCTCTTTCTTCTCTTAAATCAGTTTGATAAAATGCCCTTATATCATTAATATCATATTTTAACATCGCTAAACGTTCTGCTCCAAAACCAAAAGCAAATCCAGACCACACCTTTGAATCATAACCACAATTTCTAAGTACATTCGGATGCACCATTCCTGCACCACTTACTGTTATCCATCCTGTATTTTTACATAAACTACATCCACTTCCCTTACAATTAAAACATGATATATCAGTTTCTACAGATGGTTCAGTAAATTGATAATAACTAGGTCTAAATCTAGTTTTACAATCCTCCCCAAATAACTTCTTTGCTATTACATCAAATGTTCCTTTTAAATCAGACAATCTTATATCCTTATCAACCAAAAGACCCTCTATTTGCATAAACTGATGAGAATGTGTAGCATCATCATCATCCCTTCTATAAGTCTTACCAGGACAAATAACTCTTACTGGTTTATTGCCCCCAGCTTCTAACATCGTCCTTACTTGAACTGGAGAAGTTTGACTACGAAGTAAAATATTTTCATCCTCAATATAAAATGTATCCTGTGCATCCCTAGCAGGATGTCCCTTTGGAATATTTAACATTTCAAAATTATACTTATCCTCCTCAACCTCTGGACCATCTACAACATCATATCCCATAGACATAAATACTTCCTCAACCTCTTCAATTATCTTTTCAAGTATATTAGGAGCCCCAACAACAGGTCTTGTACCAGGTAAAGTCACATCTATTTCCTCTTCTTGTAACTTCTTTTCTAATTCCTCATCTTCAAGTAATTTCTTCTTTTCCTCATACTTATCATTAAATAAAGACTTTAAATTATTTATCTTCATTCCATATTCCTTCTTCTCATCATTTGGAATATCCTTCATCTTTGTATATAGTAAAGTTATTATCCCTTTCTTCCCTATATATTTTACTTTCAATTCATTTAAATCATTTAAACTTTTTACTACCCCAAATTCCTTTAATATACCATTTCTTATCTCTTCCATATTTTCCTCCTTCAAAATAAAAAAGATGTTACCAAAGGACGAGTTATACCCGTGGTACCACCTTATTTCATAGTTATACTATCTCTTTCCCTTAACGCAGGATTACGCCTTAACTAGAGAGTGAATTCATAAGAATTTATTTTAAAAGTTTTCACCAACCACTTCTTCTCTAAAAAATAAATATCTCTTACTACTACTTTCTCATCTTCGCAAGTTCAGTACTATTTTAACATAATAATTTCAATTATTAAAGAGTTTTTTTATGTTTTTTATGTTTACATCTCAAATACTCTTCCAAAGAAAATCCCTCATCATAAAGTATTCTACTCTCTGAAGCTAATCCATTATATTGTCTTTCAGGATCTATAGAAACCTTTAAAGGTTCTTCAGAAAAATAATTATAATGAGATTTATATATCTCTAAAGCATCTTTAGAAAGTAATCTATCTAGTATCCCATTTTCTGAATCATAATCTGCTAACTTAATTATCCATCTTAACTTTTCAAGCTTTATCTTATCAAGATTTACCTCACTATTTAGTTCACCCTCAACAAAACCAAGTTCATATAAATAATTCTCTTCATCTGTTTTAGTTATTCCAGTATATGTCATTTCATTAAATAAACCATCTAAATATCCCAAAATATATGGTTCCTCCTTATCATCCGTAGACAAAGAACCATTTGCAAAGATATATTTATCTATATTTTTCCTTGTAAGTTTAGACTTATAATAATTCTTTAAATAAATCTCTCTAAAAGGATTACTTATCCTCCTTAAATCAATACTATTTTGTCCATCAAACTGTGCCAATTTTATAATAAACTCAGTCTTTTGCATTTGCAAATCATTAGTATTTGTCCTTAACCTTTCCTTAGTCCCCTCATTATAACCCTTTTCATAATTTGCATTGTTATAATCTGTATACTCAAAATTATCTAAATAAATATTCTCATCAAAAAAACCATCCAAATATCCAAAAGCTTTACAATTTCTAGACGCTTGTTCCCTTCCCTTATTTGTTATTTCTGTCTTATACATATACCTGCATAAAGATTTATTTGTTTTATTCATCATTTCACCTTTTTCCTCTTGGCACATTATTATACATAGACACTTTTTTTATGTCAATATTTAACTAAACATTGTGTTAATCCTTTTTTAAAATGATACCTTATCATTATTAGAAATGATACCTCG
>CAVFIB010000014.1:0-17643 GCA_963622385.1 Bacteroidaceae bacterium
TCTCACCCGCATAGCGGGTGGTTTTATCATGTTCCTATCTCGGAACATAACAAAAGATATTAACAAAAACCGTTAATATCTTTTCAATTAAAATAACTATTATATTGACCTAAGAAAAAATCATCAGTCATACCAGCTATATAATCAATAACCTTTCTCGATACAGTTTCTTTCTGATAATCAGCATCCATATCATTTAAAAACAAAAGAAAAATATCTTCCTCTACCATATTATTCTCTATCTGAAAACAGTACAAATCAAACAACTTATTGAACATCTTGTTATAATTATCTATATTCTCTTGATCATTTGCCTTCTCATAAATATTTTTATAATTAAATTTCATTAAACTATTCATAGCATCAAAAATATTATCAGATATCTTAATATAATTTCTATCTATACTGTTTTTTATAATATCATTTACTATATTATTTATTATATCACTATTAGTATCACCAAGCACTCTTGTTATACCCTTTGGAATATCATCTTTTGTAACTATTCCAAGCCTTATTGCATCATCTATATCCTTTCCTATATAGGCAATTATATCACTAACTCTTAAAACACATCCCTCAAGAGTCATTGGTCTTATATGCTTTAAAATAGTCCCATCCTTATAACTATCATAATACTCCCTCAGAAACTGTTCCTTAGTTTTCTTAACAGGTTCATACTTTCCCTTTAATATCTCCCCATTATGACACAAAATCGCATCCAAAACCTGAACCGTAATATTATTACCCCTTCCATGATTTTCTATATTCATAAGTATCCTTACACTTTGCACATTATGATTATAATAACCTTCACCATGCCTCATACTTATATCACTTAAAATCTTTTCTCCAACATGCCCAAATGGTACATGTCCTAAATCATGTCCTAAACATGCAGCCTCAATCAAATCCTCATTCAAAGATAAAGCCCTTCCTATTGTCCTAGCTATTTTACTAACCAATTGTACATGTGTCATTCTCTTACTTATCATATCATTTTTTTGCTTCGTAAATACCTGAGTCTTATCTATATACCTTATATAAGAAAGAGAATATATAACCCTATCTATATCCCTAAAAAAAGACGTTCTTATATCATCAGAAACATCAAAAAACCTTATACTCTCACTATCCCGACAAGCATACTTAGACAAATACAAATTATGTCTATTCATATTTTCAATTATCTCTTTTTGCAACTTTAACTCCTCCATACTAACATTATATCACAGAGTAAGAAAAATGAATTAAACAAGAAACACTTCTATATAATAAAATACTTATAGAGGAGGTTATTTATGTATAACAATTGCAAAAAAGAAAAAAATAAACCAAACTGTTTTAATATTTTTACGGGACAAATTGGGCCAAAAGGAGAAAAGGGTCCAAAAGGAGATGCTGACCTAATCACAATAAGAAACACTATCACCGCAGAATCATATGAAGAAGCAAAAGTTATTGACGACTACAAAAACAACATTCATAATATTGACTTCGTTATCCCAAAAGGAAAAGACGGAACAGGATTCAATATTCTAGGATACTACGATACCCTAGATGACCTTTTAAAAGAACATAATAAAGGTTCTATCGGAGATAGTTATATTATAGATAAAGACTTATATATTTGGGATAACAATAACAACAACTGGAAAAATGCCGGAGAAATAAAAGGTCCAAAAGGAGATCAAGGAGAGCCAGGACCACTAGAACTCAAATCATCTTACTTAGTCCTATTCAATAACGGTACACAATCAGATGGAATTCCAGTTTTACCAAAAGGAAGATTACCCCTTTCAAGAGTAGAAATAGATAACGCAGGAATCATTTCATTTGATAAAAATAACAACACCATAAAATTTAATTTACCAGGATATTACAAAATCACATTTAACGCATCAGCATATCCTAACGTCACACAAATTGACTTTGATCCATCAAGAGACTTCGTTTCCATAGGATTTAAAGAAACAGATACCGACAATATCTACATCGGCACCTCAGAATGGGTATTTAACGGCGAACCAATACTACTTAGTGGTCAAGGCATCATATCCGTACCAGACACTAATAAAAACTATGAACTTTGTAATCTAAGCAAAGAAACAATATTTTTAAATAGTCCAGATATAAGAGATATTTCATCTTCATCATACTTCATCAATCCACTTATCACAATCATTATAGACTATCTCGGCAACTAAATCAAAAAATCACTACACGGTGATTTTTTAGTTTATCTCCAAAAAGGTGTACTACAACCAAATGAACTACCCAAATTTCTCTCTGGTCTTATTAAAACCTGTTCAACATTACTCTTTCCTATAGGCTTTTGACTATTATATATGTATGCTATATTTTTCAAAATGAAAGAACCATTATATTTTTTTTTTGACAGAGAACTTCACTACACCCTCTGCACTTTGTGCTACTGTTCCTAAATTAATTGTTAATGTATGTGTTGCCTGATTATAATTATAATCTCTAGAAGTAGCAGCCTTATCATTTATCAAAACAGTACCATCTACAAAATCTATTAATGACGCATCTATCTCATCTGTTATTACCGTATTTTCATATGGCATCTCTGTTTGATTATCTACTGTTATAGTATATGTTAGATAACCATCACTCCAATTCTTCTTATCTGCCTCCTTCGTTATACTTAAACCCTCAACCAGATTAACTACAGACGTATTCGAAGTTAAAGCAGTAGGAACACTATTATAGTTGCCACTTGATACCGCAGTATTATTTAATTCGTTCATATGTACCTCCTACCATAATAATATGATAATATCCAGTTTTTATTATATTTTTAAACTTAATAAGGTTATACAAATTATTTATATTATTTATAAATTCATAAAATATATCAAGGAGGGATAAATATGAACTGTGGTCAAAAAAGAAAACCATGTCCACCAATAAATTATGTAGGAGTTATTGGAACGACCGGACCTACTGGCCCAACTGGTCCTACCGGGGCAACTGGTCCAGCAATCACATCTGTATATGGTAGCAAATATAACACTTCCGCAGATACAATCACCCTAACTCAAGACGTATTATCAAATGTAAATCTTGGAACATCCGGACCAAATGCCGGTATCACTAACACCAATACAAATACCTTAACCATCAATGAAGATGGAATCTACCAAATTAGTTACTTCTTCCAAGGAGCATCAAGTGCAACCGGAGAACTTACCATCGAATTAACTAGAAATACAAATCCAATTACCAATACTTCTATTATTAAGGACGTTACAGCAAACGAAGATGAAAGCTTCAACGGAAGCACAATTATCAGCCTATCAGCCGGAGATGAAATTGGTCTTGGAATAAGTTCCAGCGTCGCAGCAACCATAACACCAGCTTCCGGAACCAACGCTTATCTAAACATAACAAAAATTGCATAAAAAAACAAATAAGACATCTCTTACTTGTTTAGACTATTAACAACCACATTGCTAATAGTCTTTTTTAATATCCCCTATGAAATAAATCAAAAATCATCTTCAACAATAACCAAGCAGAAATAACAATTATAAAAATCAAGAAAAAACATTTAACACTACTTAATGAACATAAACTATAACCAAGAATTAAACACCCATCAATAAAGCCTAAAATAAGTTCATGAACCAAATTCTCAATCTTATCAACATGCTTACTAGAATCACTAAGTTCAAATTTAAACTTAAACTCACCATCAGAAACATTTTTCATTAACTTATCAACTCTATTAGGCAAATTAACCAAACTATTCCCGCTTTTAACTAAATTTCTACTAATCTTCTTTAAATTATCCCTAGAAACAAAAGTCCTAAGCTCATCCTCCTTAACCCTATTTTCTAAAACCTCAAACAAACTAGTCGAAGGATCTAACCTCTTCATAACACTTTCAATAACACAAATACCACGAATCAAAATAGTAACATCATAATCAAGTATCAAATTATTACTCCTAAGCATATTAAACATATCAGACATAAACTTCTTAACATCAATATTTCTAAGTTCCTCAAAACTAAATACACTCAAAATACTATTGACATCTTTAACCAACTTGTCATAACTAAATTCACCACTTTTTACAGACATACTAAGTAAATCATCAGAAACCCTATCATAATCTTCATAAATGATTCCCTTCATACAGTCAGAAAGCAAATTCTTATTCTTTTTACTAATATTTCCAACCATACCCCAATCCAAAAACACAATTTTACCTTTACTTAAACAAATATTATCTGGATGAGGATCAGCATGAAATAAACCATCATCTAATGCTTGTTTTATATAACTTTTACCAAGTTCTCTCACAATTAACTTCTTATCATATTTGTACCTTTCTATAGCATCAAAATCAGAAACCATTACCCCCTTTATATATTCCATAACCAAAACATTCTTTAAACAAAGCTCAGAATACACCCTAGGACAAGTTATATATTTCTCAGTTTTATTACTATCTAAAAAACTAATCATATTCTTTTTCTCTTCTTCAAAATCAAGTTCCTTCAAAGTACACTTATATATCTCATCAAGAACCATCCCCAAATCCATAATCTTAATAAAATGATTAAGATGAAGAACCCTTACCGCTTCCTTTAAAAGTTCTATATCAGTCCGAATTTCATCATCTATACCAGGTCTTTTAATTTTTAAAACAACCTTACCAAAGCCCTTTACTTTAGCAGTATGAACCTGGGCAATAGAAGCACACCCTATAGGACTCTCAGAAATATCCTCAAACCTCGAAAAATCATCACCATAACTTTCCTTTAATAAGCTGGTAATCTCATCATAAGAAATCGGAGTAACCTCACTACGAAGTTTAGCAAACTCAAGAGCATATTCCGAAGGAATTAAATCAACCCTAGTAGAAAGAATTTGTCCAATTTTTATAAAAGTAGGTCCTAAAGCCTCAAGTGTCTTCCTAATATTTCTAGGACTCCTATCCTTAACAATATCATTCCTAACAATAATACTAATTATTTCCTTAAGTCTATCTTTATTTTTCATATCAATCACCTATTCTATTCTTAAAATTATTATATCACGCATCATTTTAAACATAAAGATTATAAACACAATTTTTAATATCTTTACAACCTTTCTAAAAAACAAGAAAAGCTCCCTACCCTCACTAGTAAGAACAACACCCTTCGGAGTTCTAATAAAAAGTTTACCACCAAGCTCACTCTCCAAATTATGAATAGCCTGAGTAACTGCAGGTGGACTAATCATCAAAGTCTTAGCACCACCAGAAATACTCCCAGAATTAGCAACCTCATAAAAAATCTTATAAAGTTCAAAATTAATATTCATATAACTTCTTATATAAAATATATATATTTTAATTATACACAAGGAACAATATATAATACAAATGAAAGGAGTTTGATTATAAAAACATGGATAAAGAATTATATATAAAAAGAAGAAATATGATAAAAGGAATCACAAAAACCAACATAATAGCCAGAAATCTAACACTATTTCTAAAAGAAAACGAAGACTTCTTCCAAAACAAAGAAAGCCTAGAAGCACTAAAAAATATAAAAAACTACCTAGAAAAAATTAAACAAAAAGAAAAAAATTAAGAGAAGAACACATAAAAACACAAATAAATATAAGAGCTAACTGTAACCATGAAATAATATTTGTAGATGACTATAAAAATTTAGAATGTCCCATATGCGGTCTCCCTGTTTTAAAAAATGAAACCCAAAACACAAAACTAATAATTAAATTAAACCTAACTCCCCAATACTATAAAGAAAAAATAAGCCAAGAACTAGAAAAAACACCAATAAATCTTCTAGAACAAAAACTAAAACAAGAAATAAATGAAAACAAAATAAAAGTATTAAAAAGAAAATATAAATAGAAAGGAGTTACTAATCATAGAAATTAGTTAATATCTCTATAAGATTAGCAAACTAAATATAAATAAAAATAAACTGTTAAAACTGTTAACAACACATATAACAATAATAGAAAATCAAAAAACAGAAGACCTAATCAAACAATACAACAAAAAAACAATCAAATTCTAGAAATAACAGAACTAAAACAAGAATTCATGATATTAAAAAAAGAAATATTAGAAAGAAAAGAAAAACTAAATAAAGCAATGGAAGCAATTAAAAACTATGACTGTAATCATGAAATGATATTAAAATATACAGGAAAAATAGGCCCTATCACTACTTATAAATGTGCACTTTGCGGTAAATCCATAAATAAAGTAGATACACCTTTCATTAGTCTAATAAAGCAAGATGAATATATAGAAAACGGTTACACAGAAAAAATGATCTATGAAATAATAAAATTTATAATAGACCATTCAAACACAGATGAAATAGATTTAATAAAAGAATTTAAATATCTAAATCTTGAGAATTGTGAAATAATCTATCCAAAAAACAAGATTAGAGAAAAAAAGGACAAACCAAATAATTATACATAAAAAAAATTAACTAAAATAAAGAATACACCTATTCAAAAGATAAAAAATATTAAAGCAAAATAAAAAACCTATAAAACAAGGTTTATTAACATAATGGCAGGGGTAGCAGGAGTTGAACCCACATCAGCGGTTTTGGAGACCGTTATTCTACCATTGAACTATACCCCTAAGACAAATTAATTATACATAAAAAACATCTTACTTGTCAATAATTTTTCATATAAACATATTATTAAACAGGTGATAAGATGGCAATTGTTAATTATAATAAAAAAGAAAAAGAGTTACTCGCTAGAATAATGAGAGCAGAAGCACTAGGAGATGGAAATCTCGCTATGTTAATGGTTGGTAATGTAATAATAAACAGAACCATCGCAGATTGCTTAACTTTTAAAAATCTAAGAAGTATTACTGATGTTATTTATCAAAAAAATCAATTTTCTGGCATCAATAACTCATTATTCGTCGGTAACCCAACATCCAAAGAACTCGAACTCGCTAGTAGAATTCTAAGAGGAGAATACTATCATCCAGCGACCAATTCCTTATGGTTTTATAATCCAGGTTCCAATAATCCCTGTCCCTCACTATGGTACGATCAAAGAAATTCAGGCAAATATAAAAACCATTGTTTTTATATACCATATCAAGGTGTATGTAGACAAATTCATTAAAAAAAGACTTCTTTTGAAGATTGGTTTCAAGAGAAGTTTTTTATTTTACCTTGGTATTATTATAGTTTGGCCTATCGAAAGAACATTACTATTCAAATTATTCGCCTTTATTAAATCATTTACATTAACATCATAGTTTTGTGCTATTTTCCAAAGACTATCTCCACTTTTAACTATATAAGTTTCATAATTACTCGTTTCTGGAATTATTAGTTGTTGTCCTATAGAAAGCATATTATTTTTTAAATTGTTTGCTTGTTTTAAATCATTTACACTTATATTATATTTTTTTGATATACTCCACAAGCTATCACCATTTTTGACTATATAAATAATTTGAGAATCATTTGAAGGAGTCTTAGAATCATCTTTAGTAGGTATTAAAAGCTGTTGTCCTATTTGAAGTACTGTTGTTCCTAAATTATTGTACTCTACTATATCATTTACACTTACTCCATATGTATTAGCTATATCCCATAAAGAATCATTTCTTTTCACAGTATATATAACATAGTCCCCTGGAGAAGTTCCATTCTTACTTGGAATAGTTAGTTGTTGACCAACATTTATTAAATTTCCACTTATACCATTAGCATTTTTTAAATCTTCAACACTTATACCATATTTATTGGCAATGCTATAAAGACTATCTCCTCGTTTTACTACATAAGTATTATCTTTAACCCCTGGTTCCTTATAAGGTACTCCTATATACTCTGCTATAGATTTTACAACAGCTTCTACATAATCTTCCAAATTATTTTGAAGTTGAGATATATCATCCTTAGGACTATCAATAAAACCATATTCTACTAAAAGTGGTTGAGTTTTTCCCGTTTCTCTATGAATAAAGTAATAATCTTTTGTAGGATCACTTGGAAGCCTCCTCTGATAATAACTACGTATATTTTGACCTTCTTTCGCTATGTTGTTTAATATAGATTTTGCTAGAGTATCATTATTTCTAAGGGCATAAACGACTTCAGCACCATCGCCACCTCCAGCATTTATGTGATTCGACACAACAATTACATCTTCCCTATTACCAAATGCATCAAGTATCCTATTAACCCTCTCCTTTTTAGGAAGTGTCTCATCCTCACTACGAGTAAGTTTAACAGGAACTCCTAAATCATTAAATCTATCATACATATATTTAGCAGCCCTCAAAGTTAAATCCTTCTCTTGCAAACCACCATATACTGCTCCTGGATCAACTCCTCCATGTCGGGGCATCGGAAAAGTCCAAACTTATTACTTATCTAAAATTCAAAATTCCATTCTATCTCAATATTTCTTGTGTTTGTTTCTTTATCAAGTTCACCTATATAAACTTTATCAATAAATTCATCTAATATTACTTTGTTAAGTTTTTTTATGTGTTTATATTTCTTTAATATATCATCTGCTTGTTTCTTTTCTTTCTTATCAACTTTTAATTCATCGATTTGCTTATCTATTATTTCAATTCTTTTCATCATATTTTCTATTTCATTAAAATAATCTTTTGACATCATCTGAAACATATCTTCTGATATAACACCCTTAACTTTTTCCTCAAAAAAATTTCTATAATAAGTTTTATTATTGCTTATTTTTTTGTTTAAATCTTCCTTCTCTTTTTTTAGTGCATTTATTGAGTTATTATCATCTGTATCTTGTTCTTGTCTGATTTCATAGAGTTTTTTTAAATCATTTCTATCATAATAATTGTCTAATAAATCATTTATAGCGTTTAATAATATTTCTTCTAACTTATCCATTCTAATTGATTTATTGTTATCGCAAATATGAAATTTTTTATTACCTTTACATTGCATATATGCTCTTTGTCCTGTCTTTTCACTTTTAACATTGTAAACATTTCTCATAAATGCTTTACCACAACAACTACAATATACTTTTCTAGTAAAATAATTAATTTGTCCTGTTTTAGTAACCTTATAATGTGTTCCTAATATTGATTGCACTTTATTCCAAGTTTCCATATCTATAATTGGCTCATGTGTATTTGGGATTCTACACCATTCGTTAGCAGAAACACTTTTCTTTTTATGATTTTTATAGCTTACATAAGTTGTTTTTCCCTGTACTAAATTACCAATGTATACTTCGTTTCTTAATATTTGTGCTACTGTATCAGGATTCCATCTAACAGTTTCTAAATCACAATTAGAACATACAAATTTACTACCTTTTTGTTTTTTATAAACTGACCTAGGTAAAATATTATTATTGTTTAAATATTCACATATTCTATGATAACCATATCCATCTGCATACATTTTGAATATCTTTTTAACAACTTCAGCAGCTACAGGATCAATGACTAATTTATGGTAATCCTCTTCACTCCTATCATATCCGTAAGGTGCAAAACTTCCCATAAATAATCCATCTTCCCTTTTATTTCTTAAAGACTTTTTAATATTTTGTGATAAGTCATCTAAATACCACTCATTAATTAATCCATTTATCTGTCTTGATTTTTTATTTGCTTCAATACTAGTATCAGCATTATCAACTATACTTACAAATCTAACTCCCCATTCGAGAAATTTATTATGTAAATAATATTCAATAACACCCATATCTCTTGAAAATCTTGATTGAGATTTACAAAGGACTAAATTAATTTTTCCACTTTCACAATCTTTTATAAGTCTTTCAAAATCAGGTCTAAATGTTCCTGCTCCTGAAAAGTCATCATCAGAATAAATATCTACAACATTCCAACCATTTTGATCAGCAAATTTTAAACACATACTTCTTTGATTTACTATACTATCACTATCATCAGTTTTGTTTATCTTATCTCTATCTTCATCAGATAATCTACAATATACACCTACCTTTTCTATCATAGCCATTCCTCCAATACATTAGAATGACTACAAATGCTTAACAGCAATACAAGTATATTATAAACTAAATTCACGAATTATTTAACCTTAATTCTTGACTTTCTAGTTTTAATATAATATTTAACAATTTTTTATTAAATAACTCCTTTAATTCTTTATTAGTTTTATTATCATTGTTCTTAAATTTATATTTTACATTATATACTACCTCCATATTCTAATCCCCCTTTTTCTCATATTTTATAAATAGGTTCCTCCTATCGTATAACATCGTCTCCTTTCTAACTAAATTCTTTTAACATATCTTTCATTACTGCAATTTCTTCTGGATTTGCAGGTGTTGATTTACAAACTTCCGGATGTTCCATCCAATAAGGAACATTGCCATCCTTTTTAAACTTTTTAAATTTATTATTATATTTATTTTTATAATTATTATTTATATTATGGTTGCAATCTATTGCACTCTCACTACCGCAATCTGTTGCACTATCATCTGCAACCTTTGTCGGTATCTTTTCTTTATTAAGATATATTCTCCTTTGTCCATTAACTTTTTTTACAAAGACATATTTTAATTCTTTGAACTTAGACAATGAATAACTAATAGTTCTTTCTGAAGTATTAATATAGTCTGCTAAATATTTATTAGTTGCAAAGCAATAATCTTTTTTTAAGGTAAGTGAAATAATAAGACTTAATAGATCTGCATCAGTTCTTGTTAAGTTCTTATCATTAAATAATATTCTAGGTTTCATGATAAAATCACAATCTAATTTATTAATATTATTCTCCTTTATAATAAGTAAAGACTTTTCACTCTTCTCAAATTTGACAATAATATCCTAAGAGGATTTTTTTACATCTATCCCCAAAGATATTATTTTGATTTATTCTATATATCTTATAGAAAAGGTACTAACATAAATCTCCGAACATTTACTGTACCTGATTTGTTAGCGATAATTCGATTCTAACAAATTGTAAATTCATATAATCCTGTATCATATTCTCTAAACTTAATATAGTTGTATTTTTCTAGTTGTTTCAAGTTTTTTCTAAATGCGATATTTTTTATACTTTTAACTTCTTTTTGTACTCTACCAATATTGATATTTGATATAGTTTTATCAAATCCTTCTGAATATAGATAAGCAAATATTTCTTTTGCTTCAGGTTTGATATTTCTATCTTTCCATATCTTATGGTTTGTAATATCTAGTTGTCTTAATCTCCTCATACATAACATCACTCCCTTTCTGTTACTTATATGAATACACTTGTACTCACTTCTTGTTATCAATGTTAACATAGTAAATATTAAGTTGTCAATACTTTTTTATTCGTTTTTTATATTTTTGTTGACTTTTGTACTCATATATAGTATTATTAAGTTGTCAGGAGTTGAAAGAAATGTTTAGTGAAAAGACAATCGGCGAAGTAATTGCCGAAGCAAGAGAAAAGCAAAACCTTTCTCAAAGACAACTTGCTAAACTTGCGGGAATCAATAGTTCTGGTTTATCTAAAATTGAAGCAGGAGAACGAGATCCTAGTCCTAAAATATTAAGAAAGATAAGTAAACATATTGATGTTAACTATAATGACTTAATGTATAAAATGGGATTAGGTATTGAAGTTAGTCCATTAAATCCTTTTATTAAGGATTATTATTCTAATTTAAAAGGTGAAGAACTAAATAATGCAGAAGTTAATGTTTTAGGAAATAAAGAAAACCTAGAGAAGTTGGTTTCTTCTTGTGAAGAAAAGTTGAAAAATAAAAACATATTAGAAAGTGAAAAAGATTTATTGCTACATACTATTGAAGATACAAAGTATCAAATCAATACACAAAATGAGATTATTAATCTTATTCAAAGTTTAAAAGTAAAGGAGAGAAATAAAAATGCGAAGTAGAAAGATATTAAATTGTTTAGTTGTATTATTAAGTATATTTGTTATAGTTGCTTTTGCACTATCTCAATTTATAGCAACTCATTATTTCAAAAATATGTTTTGGGTTGCTAGTGTATTTCTATTATGTGGTGTACTATTAGATCTTAATGCTTGGAGCAAGTTAGGTTTAGATGTGGATAAAACTAAATCTAAAACGATCAGAAGAGGTTTTGATGATAGTACAACATTATTAATTGTTTTCTATGCTAGTTTATTTTTAATAATCATATTCTTTAATCAATTTAATAAAAAAGTAATGGAAAACAACTATGTCATAATAGGATACTTTATTATGACAATAGAATTTGTATTATTTAATTATCTATCTATTTGGAATGCTAAAAAAGATACTGCTAAATTATTAAAAGATAATAAATAATGCAAATTAAAAAATAACCTTTTACCATTTTCGCTAGATTAGGTATTAGGTTATTTTTGTATAAGAATGCGTGGCACGTTTTGTTGCTTAAGCAATGAAAGTGGCGATAGCATTCTTCTTTTTATTTAAACTTGTTTTAAATAAAAAGGCAACAATTATTACTTACGATAGTTTGTAATAATGTTGCTTAAACGGGTTTCAAAAGGGTGTCCCTTTGCACACTATTCCTAGTTGGCTTGTCCAACTTGGTAGTGTGTTACTATCTTGTCTTAAAGATAGTTTTTTTCGAAAATCCATTAGTTACGAAGTTTCTTTTGGATTTTCGCTTTTATAATATAGATACTACTCTATAATAGTTGCATTTTCTACAAATATAGGCACGGCAATTAAAGTTTTTTTAGTTTTTATTATGCCACATACTCTAATGGTATCTCCTGCTTTATATTTTTCTAATTTATATTGTTCTGCTTTATTTACATAAATATCAGGTGATATCTCCTCTGAATCAATTTGTAGCATAGTTTTATCACTATCTATCCTAAAAATTTTACCTTCAAATATAAATGGCTTATCAGCATACATTTCTGTGGCTGTATCTTTATCATTGTTGTATGCATGATAAATGTCCGCTAATTTAATTGTTTGTAATCCATTACAATTTTGAACATAATCATATGTAGTTGGTCCTGAGTCAAATATAGCACTAAAAAAATTAAGTTTAATTAAAATAAATAACACTATACCAAAAGTTAATAAATATTTTATTATTTTTTTAAAATTATCTCCTAGTATTATTTGAAAATTGTTATTAAAGCTTGATCCTAACCTATTTCTATCACTAAATTTTCTCCCGCAGTCTTTGCAAGTGTAAATTTCTTCCTCGCACATTATATTGCCTCTATTAAATGCATTAATTTCATAATCAACATTATCAGAGCCACATTTTATACATTTAATATTGGAATGATAAACCTTTATTGTTGCATTATCAGAAACATCTTTATAACAATAAGGACATTTATTTGTTTCTAAATCTATTTCATGTCCACAATAAACACAATATTTCATATTATTCACCATCCTCAAATTTCACTAATACATCTCTAGGTTTTGAGCCAATTTGAGGGCCAATGATTCCTCTTTCTTCAAGTAAATCAATAAGCATAGCCGCACGATTATATCCAAATCTAAATCTTCTTTGAAGAAGTGAGGCTGATGCTTTCCCTGTAGAAACTACAAATTCTACTACTTCATTATACATTGGATCATCATATTCATCTGTCTTATTGTTCAGTTTTGTTTCGGTATTAATTTTTAAGAGTTCCGTAGAATAATCTACTTTTTGTTCTGATATACAATGGTTAACTATTTTACTAATATCATCATCTGTTATATATGGTACTTTTATTTTTATAATTGAATCGTTAAGTCTAGAAGTATATAAAGCCATTCTAAATCCTTTTAACTTTTCTGCACCAACATCATCTATAATAATCTGAGATGCTTGTGAACTTGCAACTTTAAAACTTAACCTAGCAGGAAAATTTGATTTGGAAACAGTAGGTATTACTCTTGCAGATGGATGATTTGCAGAAACTATAACATAAACATTTACATTCCAGCCATTAGAAGTTATAAATTCTATAGAATTGCTTATTTCATCTGAAACATTTAAAGTGCTAAAATCATCTATTATAATAATAATATCAGGAATTTTTAAATCATCATTTAATTGATTATTTAACGAATCTATATTTTTTATATTTTTGTCCCTTAATTTTTCCGTTCTGTTTTCTATTTCGGTACACATTTTTTGCAATACAATACTTAATCTTTTTGAATCTGTGATTACTGGACATAATAAATGAGGAATACCATTATATATAGCATAATCAACCTTTTTAGAATCATATATAACCAATTTTACATCTGAAGGTCTTTTTGATAATAAAATACTTGAAATTATAGTATTAATATATGAAGTTTTTCCAGACATTACAGTTCCACCAATTAACATATTTGGCATACTTCCAATATCTTCTAACAACACATCATCTTGATATGTACCTAATGGAATATATGTTTTGTTTTGATTTTTCATTTTTTCAATGAATGGTATTATATTTTTAGATTCATCATCTGTTAAAATGTTAGTTTTAGGTAACTTATAGTCTTTATTAACTGCACTTTTAATTTCTGCTTTAGTACTACTTTCTTCTATTAAATTATCTTTTTCAATTAATTGAGATATATTGGTAATAATTATTTTTTCTTTATCATTTTTTTCTGTTTTATCTTTCTTTTCTTCATTCTGATTTTCTTTTATAATTCCCTTACTCTTTGCTAATATTTTATTAAATTGATTACCAAAAAGTATTAAATTACTCTGTATGTCATCTGATAATTTATGATTAGAAAATTCTATCACTGTATTTATCCCATTAGGCGATTTTATCGTAAATTCACCATATTTGCACACAGGAAATCTTCTGTTACCTGAAAATCTTAAATCTCTACTACCATCTCTGTTGGCATATCTCCAAGTATAATCAACTATTTCTGCATCCTTATAAACTCGTTCCGTTTCAACAAATCTTGTTGTTTTAATTCCTAGATACATATCATTATAAGTACATCCAAAAACCTTACCAAATGGTCTGAACACTAATACCCTATCTGGAGTAAAAAACATTTTTTGATTTCTTAAATTTATGCCATAAATATTTATATTTGTTTTTATAAACCAAGGCATTTTTGAAGTAACAAAGGCATTATTTCGTGAAACATTATTCCTTGCACCCGCATTATATTTTGTATTATATACTCTTGTTGAAGAATTTATTTGCCACATTTTTTTAGAATTAGATAATGTTATTAATACTTCTTTTAGAGAATTATACATCTTTCTACTTTCTTCATCAAATTCATAATAGAGTTCTACTTTTTTTGATGATGATATTATAATTTTCAAAACAATTCCTGCAACTAAACATAATGAAAAAATTGGATTATAATATACTAATAATGTCATAAATAGTAAAATATTAGACAATCTATTAAGGAAAACAACCTTGTTTATTCCTTTTAATATTGGATCATTTTTATTTAATTCTTCTATTGGTATATTTTTAAAGTTTTCTGTCTCTCCAGTAAATAGTCCATCACTACTATTTAGATTTTTGGAATTTCTTCCATTTTGCTCAACATACGAAATACCTGTCCCTGGCAAGGAATAAGTTGTTCTATTACCACCATTAGCCATTTTGGTTATTCTGTATCCTGGAAATCCCCAACTGTAACCAATACCACTTTTACTTAAATTAATTCTAAAACCCAACCCTAAATTTATACTTTTTCTATATCTCCATCCCATAATACCACCTCTTATTTTATTTTATCTTTTTTAATAATCTTTCTTTTTTATCTTTCATACTTATACTTCCAATATATTTTGTTATTCCATAACTAATTGCAATATTGCAAAGAATAATTGCATCTTTATAATTTTTTTCTTTCTCATAAAATGAAATTAATTTTTTAAATATTGGATAGCCAGTCACTCTTTTATCACTATATTCATAATTTCCTGCAAATCCAATTTTATTTAATTCTATATAATAATTTTGAATTTTGGGATATAAATTAATATCTGATAAACAATATGTTACGAAATCCTTTTTATTTTCATCAACATCAATACCTTGTTTTAAATTATTTTCACAAAAATCAATATTTTCTAGAAATTCTCTATGGTATTCAAAAATATTTTTATATCTCGCTCTTAAATCCATACTTTGCTGTTCTAATTCTGGATAATAATTGCCATTTATAAATCCACTTTGATAACTATCATATCCATCAAAATAGTGTTTATTAATACCCTTTTCTTTTTTCTGGAATTCTAACAAATAACTATCTATTGATTTTTTATAGGTAATATCATTTTCATAATTAAATGATTTTTTTCCACTTTCTAAAACCTCAATTGCTTTACTTAATTTATTTCTTTTTTTATAAAATTTTGCTAAAAGAATACATCCATTAGGTACTAATAAACCCAATTCATATATTTCCTTATAAATTTTTTCCTCATTTTCAAAATCTTTTAAATGGCAATACGCTTGTGCCATATATTGCAACATAGTGGCAATGTGAACTTTTTTGCCATATTCCATACCATTTTCAATGCATGATGCCAAATTAATATATGCTTTTTCATACAGTTCATCGTTTAAATAAGTATTTATACTATCTATTCTATTTTGGGAATATTCTACTCTATTAAAAGACCAAGCAAGTGCTCTCAAATATCTTGTTTGTGGAGTATTAATGTCACCACATAAATCAACTACTATTTTCAAAACCTCTGACCTATCATTATTATTTTCTTTCCAAATCGACTCACATTTTATCTGTTCTTGTTCTGACATATTTCCACCCATATAAAATGTTGACATCAATAATTCAGCAAAATTTGGATCTACTCTCATAAAATCTACCTCATTAAAAAACATCATTATCTAATTTTAATTATACCATAAAATTTATTATATTTATTAATAGATAATACCAAATAGTAAGTTTAGGAGTAATGATGATTTTACTACTATTCGTTTTTATCTTTTTCTAATCCATCACTAAATTTAATACAATATGATATTGCTACTAACCTTAAAGCAATCCATACCAGAGAGTCATATAACTGATTATCTTTAATATTTGAAGAAAGACAATAATTTTTTATGTAAGAAATATTAATTGGAAGTTCTAATGTTCTATTATTTTTACCTAATGTTTTAAATAATAAATCATCAGCAATATCATCACATTCTGATACTATATCAGAATCATCTTCATAATATTTAATAAAATAGTCAGTTGCATCCTCTACTTCTTTAAATACTTTTCTTACATTTTCAATAGTTGCATTTTTCTTTAAATTAAGTAATTGATTATTAATAATTTCACCTAATACTTGTTCCTTTTCTTCATCACTTAAATCTTTAATGATTATTGTTAGATCATCTAAAGTATATTCTTGTACTTTTACAACTTCACTTACATTTGATGTCATAGTGTTTGTTATTGTTGCTGCATAATCTATTTTGTTTTTCATATCTTTTAACTCCTTTTCATTATATCCTAAACTTACTATTAAACATTATATAACTTTTTCAACCTATTTACCAGACATTTAAGGTTAAAACTTAATTTAATGGGAAAATTATTATTAGGTGACTAACTATTAAAAGTCAATAGTAAATTTAAAATTTTTAGTAGTTTGTC
>CAVFIB010000015.1:0-17080 GCA_963622385.1 Bacteroidaceae bacterium
TAGTTATCTACTTAATAATTAAAAAGGTGACATTTTAAAAAAATTTTAACATAAAAAGCTTGTAATTCTCTTAAAAAGCAGCACATTTATACTACTTTCTTATTTTTTTTGAATTATAGGTCTGAATAGTTACAAAAAAAAGTTAAGTACTAGGGAATTTTTGTTTCACTTTTATATTTTGTTTTTACTTTTATTTTATGATATTACATATACTATTAAATATAAATCTTTACGTGATATAATTATAAAAAGGAGGAATAGCTTATGAAACTTGGAATGCCTACTTTAATTGAATATAATACTGTTTTGGATAATGTAAAACTTGCTAAGAAACTGGGTCTTTCTTTTATTGAACTTAATTTAGATTTACCGTATTGTAAGTTAAATGATGATTTAAAACAACTGTCTTTAAAGAATGATGTTGAATTTACAGTACACTTATCAGAAAAGTTAGATGTTGGAGAACTTGATAATGATTTAAGAATAGCTTATCTTAAAAAAATAGAGACTGTTATACAAGAGGGAGTAAAACTAGATATAAGAAAGTATAATTTACATTTAGATCCTGGGATACATTTTTCTCTTCCTGATAGAAAGATTTTTATATATGAGAAGTATCTTGATGAATATAAGAGATCATTATATGAATCGTGTGTTTTTTTGAATGGTTTAGCTAAGAAATTTGATGTTGAGATTATGTTTGAAAATTTAAAACTACCAAGTTATTTAAAAGAGGGATTTAAGATAGTTGGAGGTTTTGAAAGACTTTTTTTTACACTTGATATGGGTCATGATTTAAAAAATAATAGTGGTGCTGAGGAGTTTTTCTTAGAGTATAATAGTAAGAAAATAAAGCATGTTCATATTCATGATTTTGATAAGAAAAGTGATCATATTGCTTTAGGAAGTGGCTTTTTGGATGTTTTTAAAAAGATGGAATTAATTAGAAAACTTGAGGTATATGCTGTTATTGAGGTAAAGGAAAAAAATGAACTTGTTAAATCAGTAGAGTTTTTAAAAAATGAAAAAATAGTAATAGATTAGAAAATAACGAAGTAACTTTTTTACATACTAGCAATACTAGAAAGAAATTTAAAAACAAAATATAATAGATAGACTATAAATGGCATATATAAAAAAGAAAGTACAAAAGGTACTAAAAACCATTTATTAATATCTCTATTATTAAAACAGTACTTTGCAGTAACGAAAGATATTATCATAAGAGAAATTAAGCCTGGAATAACAAAAATAGTTAAAAGTTCAAGTAAAAATCCTGTATAAGAAGAAATATAAAGTAAAATATATATAATTGTAATTAAAATAATTTGAAAGTAATAATATTTTTTCTCGAACTCTAATTTTCTTTCTACATTTAAATTATCATTGATATCTTTATATTTATCTTTCTCATTTTCTTCATAGTAATAATATTTATAAGTATTTTCTTTATCTTTTTGAACCACATATTTAGAAGTGTTTTTAGTATTCTTTTTTTCTTCTTTATAGGAATTATATTCATACTTAACATTATTTTTATCACTCATACTATCACCAACTATAATATAACAGAAAAAAATATACATAACAATTGTTTTAATAAATTTATCCTGATTAAATAAGTTTAAGGGAGGTAGTAGTATTAACAAGAATGATGTCTATGAAGTAGAAAAAGAGAACCATGAGGTTCCAGCTTGTCTTTTGTTCTATTATTTTCTATTAAGTGTTCTTCTGCAGTAAGGACATTGTACTGGGGTTCCCATAAGTTCTCGGTTGCAATAAGGGCATTTATTGCTATTTGGATTATAATCTTGAAGTCCTGCATCAAAGTCTTCTTGTTGGTTTGAAGGGTTTTCTTTTTTTTGTTTTGGTTGTTCTTTTGTTATATTTGGAATAATTTGTTCATTTTTTTGAACTGGTTTTCTGTTTATGATTACGTTTTTGTTTATGTTATGACTATTATCTTTATTATCTATTTTATAACCGTTTACGTCTACGTTTTCTTTTTTCTTTCTAACTGATCTAAAGTATACTAGTGTTGGAACTAGGATAACTATAAGTACTAGTGATATTGCAATTATGTAATAGATTGCTTGAGATGATTTTGTTATTTCGATTGTATATGTTTTTGATTTATTATCACTGGTTTTTGTTATTATTTTTATGATACTTCCATCTTTTAGGTTTTTGTTTCCTGTTATTGTGTAACTTGCTGTTGGATCGTCCATAGTTACTTTTATGTCTAGTTGGTCTTCGTTTTTAATTGCAAGTCTGTAATCGTTTCTATCGTATTTGAATGGAAGGTCATATCCGTTTACTGTAATGTTTTTTATATTGGGATTATCTCCTAGGGTTTCTCCTTCTTTTAGTCTTGTTACGGTTATTTTATAATCTTGTTTTTTTCCTTTTTCTGAGGTAACTGTTATTGTTACTGTGTTTTCTCCGACTTTTAGATTGTTGTTTCCTTGGATAGATACTTTTGAATTTTGATCTTTTGGAGTTGCTGTTATATCTATTTTTGTTATGTCATATAGAACTTTTGTTTCGTATGTGTAATTGTCTTGTGAGAAGTTTATGTTACCACTGCTTAGGGAGATTGATGAAAGCTGAGTGCTATCGCTTCTGGTATCATCTTTATTGATAGTTATTTTATATGTAGCTTTTTTTCCGTTTTGACTTGTTACGGTAAGCGGAACTATTGTTTTTCCATAACCTATTTCTTTGTTTGTGACTTCTCCGCTTATTTTTTGACTTGCTTCGCTTTTTATTCCGTTGATACTTATTGTTTTGTCGTCTTTACCTAGATTTACACTATATTCGTAAATATTTTCTTTAAATGCTGGAGATAAGGTTCCGCTTGATAGTGCTATTCCTTTTAGGGAAGTATTGCTACTACAGGTTCTATTTATATTTAATGTGTATTTCTTACTACTGCCTGCTTCTGATGTTGCTGTTACTTGTATTTTGTTTGATCCACATTTTAAGGTTGTTTCTCCGATTCCTGTTACTTTTTCTCTTCCGTCTTGTTTAACTGCGGTGATATAGATTTTTTCTCTGTTTATGTTCATTTTATAACTTGTAACATCTTTATTAAACCCTGAGACTGCTGCTCCATCTACTTTGATAAGTTTTAATGTGTTTACTTTACTAACTACTTTTATATTTGCATCTGCGGTTGTTGCGTTGAAGCTTCCATCTCCATATTTTACGTTAAAGATAATGTTTACTGATGCTGTTCCACTTGCGGATGATGATTTTAGTCTTATTGTTCCTATTTTTCTATTTCCGTTTCCAAATGTGTTTCCATCTTTTAAGGTTGTTTCTCCATATATTAATGGTTTATCATAATAGACTTTAACTGAGCTTAGGGTAATTGGTCCTCCGCTTATTTTGGCATTTATTTTGCATACTATATTATCATTTGATGGTTCTACTTCTTTTGGACAAGATAAAGAAAGTGTAACTGTGTTTTCACTTGCATTGACTGAAGTTAAAAGGAACATACAAAGAAAGATTCCTATTACAAACAATATATTTTTTTTCATAATTCACTCTCCTATTATATAAGTAGTATATCAAAAAAACATATTAGATGTAAATATCATTTAACAATTAAATTTCTGACGTTGTTAACTTCTTCATTTAGGGTGTTATTGCTATGGATATTAAATAAGTATTCGTATCTATAGATATAAAATCCTTTGTAATTTGATGTGTTTCTTGATGATATAATTTGTTTTTTTATTATGTCTGTGTTTTCTATCCATTCATTTTCTCCGGTTAAGGCATATTTATCTATTTTTCCTGATTTATATATTGAAAGCGCTACGTAAAAGTCTTTGTTTAAGGTGTTTATACTGGACCATTTTTTTAAGGTGTTTAGGTAAGGCTTGTTTTTGTTTTTAAAACCGTAATATAGCTGGGGCATTATGAAGTCAATTTTATTTGTTTTTAGGATTTGTTCTATGTCTAGATATTCTTTATCTAGGTTGTTTTCTATATTCCCTGAGGGACTTAGTCCGAATTTTATGTTTTTGTTTATGCTTTTTATGGAGTTATATGATGTTTCTATTAGCTTGTTTATGTTGTTTATTCTGTACTCTTTTAGTGACAGGGATTTGTCTGTTTTTTCATAGGTGTTTAGATCTATTGTATCGTTTGGATAGTAATAATCATCAAATAGGATTCCTTTTAGGTCGTAGTTGCTTGCTATTTCTTTAAGACCTTCTCCTATATACGAAAGTACTTCTTCGGATGCAGGGTTAAGATATATACCTTTATCTGTTATTTGGATATTGTCTGTGTTAAACCATTTGTAATAGTAAGTGTTTTTACTTATATCTCCGGTGTTATTATCGTTTCTTATTCTAAATGGATTAAACCAAGCATAAATACTGATATCTTTCTTTTTTGAGCATTCAATAAAGTATCCTAGAATGTCTAATGGAAGTTTGTCTCCTTCTTTATTTGAGACTACGTGGGAGGACTGATATATTTTTGATGGATATATTGCATCACTAAAGGGACTAACTTGGAGAATGATACTGTTTAGGCCGAAGTAGCTAATATTATTAACCATTTCTGTTATTTGTTTTTCTTGTTCTTCTTTTGTTTTTCCTTTTAGGTTAGCATAGTCAATGTAAGAGATAAAAACTCCTTTTTCTTCGTAAGGACTTTTTTCTGGTTCTTTTGCCTCTTCTTTGTTTGATAGATTAAAACATATGAATCCTAGCATACAGATAAAAACTAGTATAATGAATTTTCTCATTTTATCACCTGAACCTTTTTTTTAGATATTCTTTTTCTGTTATGTATTTGTTTTCATAGTAAATTACGTGATTTCTATCTTTGTAAAAGGAGTCTTTGTTTTTTACTACTTTGAATTTTTTAAATGGAAAGGAATACATATATCTTTCTAGAAGCATTTTGTTATAGAGAAAGTTTTGTCTTTTGAAGTATAGGAATATTTCAAAGAATAAGAGTAAACTCATTAGGAAAAAGTTTAGGTTTTTATAACAGAATAGGATTATAATTAATGTAAATGAAGAGATAAATATAATGTATAGGTTTCCTTTTTTGAATGGTAAGAAGTAGTTCATAATAATATTTAGTATTCTTCCTCCGTCTAGAGGATATATTGGAAGAAGATTGAATACTAGGAGTGTTAGGGAGTAGTTATTGAAGATGACATAGTTTCTATAGGTTATAAGTCCTTGGTCAAGCAGGATAGTTCCTATTAAGAAAAGGATTATTTGGAATAGTGGTCCGTTTATAAGGATTAGAAATTCTTCGTGTAGGGGTCTATTTATTTTTTCATCAAACTTAGTGCATCCACCGAAGGGATATATGCATATTTTATCGAAGTTCCATTTGAAGTATTTTGCCATTAGGAGATGTCCTAGTTCGTGGAATATTATAATAAAAAAGACCATTAGAAATTCTTTTAGCATACCTGTAATTAGTGATATAAGTATAAGTATATAAGTAAAGGGATGAACGTATATTTTATTTAAGATAGTCTTGATATTTTAGAAACTTTCCGTTTTTTTCGAATACCATGTAAAAGCTTTTGTTTGCTTCTGCTAAGAGTTCACCCTTTGTGACGTAATCATATAAACTAACGTTGATATTATCGATGTTTCCGTACCAGACGTTAACACCATCTACTTGTTCTATGATGACTGTTTTTCCGTAATTATCTTTGTTTCCTATGAAGACTACTATTCCACTTTCTAGTATGGGTACTAGGTAGTTTTCGTCGACGTTTAGTTTTACTCCGTCTTTGTATATGGAGGCATCGTCATAGACTAGGTTTTCGTTAAATACTAGTTTTGTTTTATCTTTTACTACTTTTTGGAATGGAGTTATGTCGCCGAAGTGTTCTTGGTACCATTTGTTTAGAGAGGCGAAACTGATATTGTTTTCATATAGGTACTTGTAGACTATTTGTTTGTTGTTTTTATCATATCTTAAGAATATTAAAAATAGAAGTACTAGTAGAATGCATATAAATACTCTTATGATGAATTTACTGAATGGTTTTTTTTCATTTCTTTTTTTGTTTTTGGAAGAGAGTTTTGAGATACATTTATATTCCATATGATCACCTAGAATATCATATGAGGGAATATTATTTCTTAAAACAGTTTTTACATACTAATATTCGACTTTTTAGAATTAAAATAGATATAATTATGTAACTTATATTAATAATTACAGAATGGCTTATCTTATAGAAAAGTAAAGATATGTTAAAGTTTGAATAACCTATAAGAATAAGTATTAGAAAGATATAAACATCGTATAGGATAAAGGATAAGATGCTTATTAGTGTTATGTTAAGATAAGTTATTTTGTGGTTTGAATAGAAAATATAACAGAATAGTCCTGTTAATAGGTAGTAGTATAGGTTGATAAAAATAATATCACTATAGAGGAAATCAAATAATATACCAAATATGATATATGTTATAAAGAACAGTTTCTTGCTTTTTATTAGGATGTATGATATAGGAATGCTGCTTACAAAGATAAGGGGAAAGAAGATATTGATATTTTGATAAGCACTATTTATGGAAAGGCTTAGTAAGGTATCTAAAAAGAATGATATAAGTGTGTAAATCATTGTTTGTCTCCTAGTACTAATACATATGTTATATCGTTCATGTCTTGTTTTGGTTTTATGTACATGATATACCTAGCATCGTAACTATCTTTTTCTAGTTTTGTTATTTCTCCGACATAGATGTTTCTGTAGGTGTTACCTAGTCCTGATGTATATACTTTATTTCCTTCTTTTAGTCCTTCATAAGATGATGATAGTTCTGCTTTTATATATGGTGCATTGTATCCTATTATGTTGCCAATATAAGTTTTATTATTGTTTTTTATCATGACTGATATTTTATTATCTTGAGAATTACTAGTTATTAGTTTTACTGTACTTGTGTTTTTACTTACAGATGAGATTCTTCCTATTAGTCCAGATGAGGTAACTACTAGGGAATCTTTTTTTATGCCTGATGTTGTTCCTTTATTTATGGTTAAGGTGCTATAAAAGTACATTTTGTTACGAATGATTACTTTTGAGAGTACTTGGCTTGTGTTTGTATAGGTGTCTTTTAAGGATAGGCTATCTTTTAAGCGTGTTACTTCTTCTTGCAGGTTATTATACATATCCATATCAACATTAGTTATTAGAACTTTTTTTCGAAGGTAATCGTTTTCGTCTAGTACAGATTTATATTTAAATATGTTATATTTATCAATGAAATTAAAGGGAATACTTATATAACTTATAAAGCTTTTGTAAGGACTAGAATTAACAATTTTAGACATATTTTTGTTTAGGAGAAAAAACATGCTAAAAAGCAGGATAAAAACTATTAAGAACTTATAATACCAATGGAGTTTTTTCATACTCTATTTTTACTACTTTCATAGAAGCTATAGTAACCTTCATCAGTAAAAATTAAATGATCTACGATAGGTATTCCGTTTATTTGCCCTATTTTGACTAGTGAATTTGTTAGTCTAATGTCTTCTTCACTTGGATATAGGCTTCCTCCTGGGTGGTTGTGCATGCATATAATACTAGATGCTGATAGTCTATAAGCTTCTTTAAATATTTCACGAGGATGAACTACGCTTTTATTAATAGTACCCATAAATAATAGTTTCCTTTCTATAAGTTCTTTTTTTGTATTTAGATATAAGCAATAAAAGTGCTCTTGTTTTAGGTTGTCAAATAGATATTTATTTTTTTGATAGATGATTTCGGGTTTGTTGTATTTTTCTTTGACAAGATTTTCCTTTTTGTAATAAATTCTTTTGGCGAGTTCTGTAAGGGCAAGGAGTTCTATTGCTTTGGTTGTTCCTATACCTTTTATGCTTATTAAAGATTCCATACTGATATCTTTGATGTTAGATAAACCTCCGATTTGTTTTAGTAAGTTAATGCTTAGATCACATACATTTTCACCACGTGATCCTGTTTTTAGAATAAGGGCAAGGAGTTCACTATCTGATAAGTTTTCTTTGCCATACCTAAGAAGTTTTTCTCTAGGTCTTTCACTATTTGGTATTTCTTTAAGCTTCATTTTTTAAAACCATCTCCTTATAATTAGAAATAACAATTTTTTCGACTTCAGGGATGTCGTCTAAAGATGTAATATTAATTATTTTGTCATATTCTCCAAGTACTGATAAAAACTGATTATTGTCTAGAATTGTTTCCTTTACATATATACTATAGCCTTTCTTTTCATAATATTCCTTAATTTTAGAGGCAATTTCTTTACTTTTTGTGACTCCTAGATAAAGATGGTAACCGTCTGCTGATTCAATATATAAGAACTTTTTATAGTTTTTAAAGCTTGCTGACATCTTATCAATTGAGGAATAGACTCCGGCTTGTAACATGTAAACTTTATCTTTTTCATCGAAAACTGTTAAAGAAGAACCTTTGTAATTGTCGAAAAATACTTTTCCAAAGAATAGTCCTATTACAATAGATAATGCAATGGGTACTAAAAATTTATATTTCATTATTATCACCAAAATAAGTATAGAATAATAAGAATGAGGAAAATGTCGAAAAAAAAAGAAAAACCAAAACTTTTATCAAGAATTGATTTTTTTCTTAAGTTATAAATTTTAAATATCAAACTTATATGGATCTGAGGTTATACCTGTTCCACTTATTTTGACATTTGGTTTTAGGTATAAGACTGGGCGGACGGCATATTTATCTTCTATACAATTAGAAGCCATAACAGAGCCATCACTATTTATATTAGTTATAGCACCAGGATTAACGGCAGGCATTAAAAGGTTTTCATTTTTTCCTAAAAATAACCAGTTATTATTTTTACATGATGTAGAATTATAATTCATAATATTTGACGTACACTCATCACTTGCAGCATAACCATAATCACTTGTGTACATTAAAGCTAAATAGTTTTCAACGCTGGCAGGATTATCGGAATCATAATAATTACTATCATAGACATTTCTTTCTTTATTGTAAATAGTAGTTGAATTTTCCCCAGAAACAATATTAGTGCCACCTAAATAGTACTTAATGTTATCCACCATATTATAATTAGATAAAGAGTTATAATAAGTAGAATTTAAATATTTATTTAAACTTGAGTTAGACCAATTATTTGAAGCGGAATCACAATTAACTCTTCCTAGAACTGCAAGATACTTTAGATCATTACTCCTAGTGTTATCTAGATTAGTTAAACTATTTATACTATAATCATTATCTTTTGAACTAAGTCCTGTTGTGCCATCAGCATTATCCCAGTAGGCATCTCCTATAGATTCACTTCTTATTAGCTTTATTCTATTTTCGATTGTTCCATCTGATCCTTCTGTTGGAAATACTCCTATTATTCTCCAAGTTTCATTATTAAATATTGCATAGTTATTGGGATTTGCTCCTCTATATCTATATTCTGTTATATCTTCAGTTGCTCCTATTTGGAGACTACTATCTGCACTATGAACTATTTTTTCCAGGCCACTGATCCTTCTTTTTTTATTAAAGTGTCTACTCCGTTTAGAGAGTTTGCTTCTTCAATTTTTATTTCTACTTTGAACTTGTATTCGAGTTTAGTAGAACTAGTCCAGTTTGAAGCATCTACATCTTTATCTATCCAAACTCTTAATTTATACTTGTCATTTATTTCAGTTTTAGTGCTACTATGAGTATTTATTTTTGTATATAATAGATTATTACTTAAATCACTTATTTGAGTTGGTCCTAGTAAAACATTATTACTAAAATCTGTTAAATAAACTTTTATTTGATTGTTATTTAAACTTGTGTATCCTGTGTCTGTGCTTAACTTTTCTATACTTAAATCATATTTTAAATTAATATTATAATTTGCTTTAGTAATAACAACAAAATCATATGAACTATTAGTTTTTTCCTGTAGTATCGTCTTCTGAAAGAGCATTTTTTAGACTTATTACATTAGTATTACTTTCTAGAAACTTTATTGAAACGTCTCAAGTTGTTATTTTATTTTAATTTCCTTTAAAGGAATAGGAAATAGAACCTACTAAAGAAAGTACTACTAATAATAAAATTATACATTATGGGGTTATTATAAGGCAAGAGGAATAATCAGAAGGTGTGGTACCATTGCTGTTATAAGAATTAAACACCCCATCGTTTGAACTATTACCATAGACACCCCTACATGAAACCAAGAACTATCGGAATGTTAGCATATTTTTGTGACAATTTTTAGAGGAGGTAGCATTATTCTCATTTCTTACTTTCTTTAATTATTTTAAGATCCGTTATCTAGGTTATTAGATCTTTGTTCTGCATTTACTTTAAGTTTTAAGAATATTTTATAATCTTCGAAGTTATTTATTTCTTCTTCTTTACTTTTATCTAGCCATAGTCTTAGTTTATAATTTACTAGTTCTTTTTTATATATGATATCACTATCTATTATGTTATTTACTTTTTCTAGGGTGAATGGTCCGTATTCTTTTTCATTTACTTCTAGCCCTACTTTTACGTATTTTGTATCAAGTACGTTTCCTGTGTAGTCTTCTGGGACATCGTTTATAAGACTTATACTAAACTGTGCGGGACTACTTCCTATGTTACTTATATTAAATGTGTAATAGTCTTCTTGCAGGAGTCCTTCGGAGTCTTCTTGAATGGAAAGTTTTTTGGAAATGCTATCGTAATCTTCGGTTAGTTTAAGCCAGACGCTTCCTGCTTTTATGATATGTTCGTTTTCTGATGAGACATTACCACTTAAAATGGCGTAGCTTGCTCCGGCAAACATTAGTACAAGTCCCAATATAACGATAAAAACACTAAAAATATTTCTAAATTTATTCATATTAACCATTCATTCCTTTCACTTCGTTCAAGGCACACATAGTGATGAAAACTTGAACAAAATTCATTTTATATTTATAATACAGTTCTTGAAGGAGTGTGTACTACAAAGCACGGTAAGGCGAGTTGCAGACTTCCTGTAACTCTTTGGATTAAATCAGCATATTAACCAGTGCAAATATGATTGTTTCAAGCACACATAAGTAGTCCTTTAAGGCTGTAGACTAATCATTGACTTTAGTTAATTCTTAGTGTTAATCACATAGTCAACGAACTCCTTCAAAATTTTTTGAAAGGAAGTTTTATTTATGGAAGTTATTTATCCAAAAGCATGTGGTGTTGATGTGCACAAATCTTTTATAGTTGCTGTCATTTGTGACTCAACTTCCATCACACCTAAATATTTAAGAAAACGCTTTTCCACCCATAATAATCTTTGATTGAATTTAGAAATTAGCTTATTGATAATGACTGTCAAAATGTATGATGCATGGAATCAACTGGAAAGTATTATGTTCCTGTATACAATGCGTTAGAAAATCATATTTCTAATGTCGTCATTGCTAATCCTAAATGGGTTAAAGCTATTAAAGGTGAGAAAGACGATAACAAGGATGCAAAATGGATTGCAGAATTGTTTAAAATAGGATTAGTTCGTTCTTCTTATATTCCTTCTAAAGATTTTAGAATCTTAAGAGAGTTTACAAGATACCGTTATAAACTTACTAATACCAAATCATCTGAAAAAAAATAGATTTACTAATGCTCTTACTGTTAGTAATTGCAAATTAGATATGGTTTTCTCTGATATCTTTGGGAAATCTTCACAATCTATCATCGATATCATTTTAAACAATGACAATTTCTCAGATGATGATATTATAAGTTGTTTATGTAAAAATTGCAAATCTTCTCATGATGATATCTTATCTTCTATTAATGGAATTCAACTTACTCACGAACAAAAACTAAGAATTAATATTGTCAAAGATCATATTGATTATATTAATGATCAAATAATTAAGTTAAATGATATAATTGATACTTTGGTTTTTCCTTATGAACCTTACATTGATTTACTTTGTACTATCCCCGTGCAATTGGTATTTTATCCGAAATTAGTAATGACATATCTCAATTTAAATCACATTATCGTCTTACTTCTTGAGCTGGTCTTGCTCCTAGCTGTAATGAATCTGTTGGTAAGAAAAAGTCTGTTAAAATTTCGCGTGCTAGTGTTTATCTTAAACCTTATTTAGTTGAGGTTGCACATTGTGCTGTTAAAGATAAAACTAACCCTTACTATGCGAAGAAATTTGAAAAAATTTCTAAACGTCGTGGCAAGAAACGTACCTACATTGCAATTGCTAGAAAAATTTTAGTTGCTATCTATCATATGTTTGTAACTGGCGCAGTTTGGAATACTACTGATTTAGCATCCGTTGAAACCCCAATCCAAGATAGAATTAATTTCACTAAAAATAATTTCAATCAATCATTTAAACAATTATTATCTTTAGGACTTACATCAGAAGAATTAATTGACTTAATTAATCAGAATGCCAACAAATTATCTGTTTAATTTTTGACTTTCTTTGGGGTAAGGGGAAGTCTGCCTTTTTTACTTAATTTTATAAAATAAATTTGCTTTCTGTTTTCATCCTAGTATCATTCTATAATTTATTTTACACTATTTCTTTTTTATAATCAAGCATAAAAAAAGAAAACTCAGGGATAAAATAATGAAAAAAAATAAAAGTGCTTAATATAACCAGTATTTATAGGGTTTTGTTAAGTTTTTTCATAAAAACCGTTTATGTGTTAATATTAGTATGGTGATTATTATGGCTGTTCCAAATAAAGAAAGATTAAATATAGATGGTAGAACTGATAATGGAAGTTCAAGAAAAGAAACAGATTATAATAAAAAAGCAAAAGCATTAATAAATAGAATATTAGAATATAAAGGCAATTATTTTATATGGATGCATGATTTTTCATTACCAGTAGATGAAATTTTTGGTAAACAAAATGACTAAGATCAATAAGATCTTAATCACTTTTTTGCATGATTACTATAATTAGGCTGTGAATAGTAACAAATTTTTAAAACATTATAAATACTGCTACTTTTTTAACCTTCCTCTAAAATTATTTGACCATCTTTTATTACTATATTTGGAAAACTCGCATCAGTTAATGTAAAATTTCTAAGTGGTGCTGGAGCATTTTTAATTTCAATAGTTTTCGTAGATTCAGTCATTATAATCAATTTTAATGTATCATCAAAAGTATGCCCCCCATCACTAGAAATTTGTTTATAAAAAATTTCTGTACTTCCAGTTGAGGAATAAGGAACATTTTCAAATTTTGCATTACCATCTTGATCAGTTATCGCTTCTGCTACTTGAACTGCCCCTGTGCTATCTGTTCTAATAAATTTTGCTCCCACTACTTGCGCCCCTGTACTCGCATCTCCCGTGTCTGTTACATGAAGAGTTAAAACACCTTTAGCACTTATTGTAAAAGCATAAGTATCTGTTCCCTCTACTATGGTCACATTTTTGGGTTCTAATGTACTTGCATCATATCCTCCCACTACCGCTGTTGCTTTATATGTACCATTAACAAGTTCAATACTTCCTTTACCATTTGTTATTTGAATTGTTTGTCTTCCCATAATATTATCTCACCTCTCTTTATTTTTAAATTTGGATAATTAGCATCATTAAGTAATACTGTAATAAGATGATTTTTCTTAATAATGAAATTACTATCAATTTTTATACAATAAACCCTCCCCTTCTTTGCTATTAAAGGTACTATTAATAGTCTTAAACTAGAATAAACAAATAATTTATATACTTCATTATTACATATTGGTATTTTTACTTTTCCAAATTTATCTGTTATTCCATTAAAAACTATCTTATTACATTTATCTTTTAAAATAACTTTAATCCCACATAAATTCATATCATTACATATTTTGATATAAATATAATCTTTTTTCATAAGTCACCTTCTTTATTAAAATTATTATTCCTCTATACTCCATATAACCATATTAGAATAATCATCATCTTCAAGTAAATTTTTACTAGGACTTAATAATAGTCCCTTATCTTTTGAAAATGTAACTTTTGATACTTCTACATCTCCACTTGTAGCAGTAGCTTCATACACTATCTTCTTACTTGTTGTTAAATTAATAATCTCATTATTAAATTTTTTAAACAATAAGGACTCCATTAAAACTTTGCCATTTTTTCCAATCATTGGATTTATAAAATTTATATAAACTCTCCAATTTGTTTTATTTTTTCTGCTATCAACAACTGTAATAATAGTATTATTTTCTTTAGGCAAAAGTAATGGCTTTTGTGATATTGGTTTCATACTAAAAGGAATGTTTTCAGTTACTTTTAAAATTGTTAATTCTCCATTAAATGGTGAAGTTATTTTTTTTACATAATAACAACCATTTAAGCAAGATGTTATTTTTATACTTGTTCCATCTTCTATTACATCATCTAAATTCATCTCAAATAATCCTGATTCATCTGCTTCAGCCTTTACTTTTTTATCTTCATATTCTAATAAAACACTCGCATTTTCTATGGTATGTCCAGATAAAACATTTGAAATATTATTTATTTGATGAATATTTGATTTTACAATTCCTATTGTTAGTATTTTTCTTCCTTGAAAAGAAAAATTACTTATATCAGGTAATTGGCTTAATTCATCAGCGCTAAAATTGTGAGAATTAACAACAGTAGTATCTTTTGTAAATATTCCTATAACCTCAGCTGGATAATGCTCTTTATACCAATATAAAATAGGCATATCATCCAAATTGCAAGCACTAGTATAATCCTTAGCATCTATCCACATGTTTATTCTACTAAACCTAAATGTAAACTTAACTGGATTTATTGTATAAAATACATTAGCATTTTTTGTATAAATATTTATATATTTAGGATTATCTAATATAAACTTTTGATTAGTTCCCTTAAAATAAATATTATAGTTATCTACAGGAGTAGTTGAATATGTATTCAAAATATAAACACTAGCACCTTCTTTTACATTAAAATCTCCAAATATATTCCACATAGGAACTCTTTGATGACTTTTTTCAATAAATGTAAATTTTGCCATTTCTTCCACTAAAACATTTCTTGCTCCATGAGTTGTAGTTATTGCAAAACCATTGCCTGTTGTCAAATTAAACTCTGCTCCATGACCTACTGTTAAATCTAACTTATTTGTACCATTCATAAGTTCTTTATCAGTATTAATACTAACTATACTATTAGGCATTATTTTAAGATAAGAAGATATCACATCATTAATTAGAAAAACCGTACTTGTAGTAGCGCTACTAGTGATAGAAGTATTTCCCCCTATTATTGTTCTATTACAATCACATACTCTCTGAGCAGAAACATTATTTGTATCTTTAACTTCAATAACAGAATCTATAATACTAGTTATTCCATAATAATTAGAAGAAAGTTGTATACCAGTAAATTTAACATTATTATATTCTACTTTCAAATTAGAATAATTAGGATGAGGAGGTACATAAATAACACTATAAGTATGAGAACTTATTATATTCATATTTTTTAATATTATTTTTTTATTAGTAGTACTAACATTTATAACATCACTTGCCTCACTTAAATTATTTGTGTAAGTATGTTTAATATTTTGATATGTTCCATCTATAATAACTTTTTCTTTATTTTTATTTATTGTAAATCCCCCTGAAAGAGTTATATCATCCCCAAAATATATATATACATAATTATTATCTTCACTCAATACTTGTTTTAATTCTTCACTTGTTTCAATTACGACTGTCTTCTCATCTATCACTTGCATATTATCACTCCTTTAATATAAGTTATGACCCTTTAAAATATTTAAATAATTAAATTGCTTAGAAAAAAAGAATAGTTCTTTCTATTCTATAATTTAATGGATTTTAACAACACTAAGCATTGCATTTGTACTACCATTGAAACTTAAATTAACTGCCTTTGAAGACTTTACATTTAATGTAACAACATCATTTGGTGTTAGTGACACAATAGTTGAACCGCTTATACTATTAATAACTTGAGCTTGAAATTCTGATGTTACATTAGTGGCAGATTGTAATATATCATTAGTTCTAACAGACATAGTTAATGAACATTCTTCATTTGCAGCACCACTTAATAGATATGATACTAAATAAACTCCATTTTCCTTTATTTTTATAGAATTATCAATTGTGTAATCAGTAAAAAATGCTGTTCCTGTATCAGGTAATGGTATAATTGTATCTGTTCCCTGTTGCAAAGCAATTTGCGTTTCACTCATAGAATATCTCATTCCATAAGCAGATATAAATGATGCACCTGCAGGGCCTCGTTCACCTTGTTCCCCTTTTTCTCCTTTAGGTATAAAAAACGATAAATGATGCACTAAATTCTCAAAATTATCTAAAACTTGTGCAGATTCTCCAGCATCTATTGTTTCAGTTTCATCAACAGATATATGCTCTGATCTGCCAATTTCACCTGGTAATCCTCGTTCGCCTTGTTCTCCCTTTTCTCCTTGCATTCCTTGTATTCCTTGCTCGCCCTTAGGTATTTTAAAGTTTAAAATTACATCTTGAGAAGTTCCAACATTTATAACTTCAGCTTCTTTAGAGGAATCAATTGTTTCGACTTTACCAATTTGAATAGTGGATGGACCTTGATCTCCTTTTTCACCTTTTATACCCCTAGGACCAGTTGGACCAATTATACAACAACACCTAATTTTTTTGCTTGCCTCTTCTATTTTTTTTCTTATCTTCTCATAATTATCTTCACAATTATTAATCATAATAACCCCCTTATTTTTAATTTCTTAATTTAATTTATGAAAAAAAATATATGTTGTGTAATTAATTTATTGTTTATTTACCAAAAAACTCAAAAAAAGAATATATTTATTAAAAATATCATAATATACATATAAGGTGAACCCATGAAAAAGAAAAGTAAAATTATTATAGAAAAAACTCTTGAAAACAAGAGGTAAAGAGTTATTAGATCTTCGCAAACCCTTTTAAAACAAACAAAAATGAGAGCTTTCGCTCTCTTCAGGGGGAAATAAAATCGCTTGATTTTTAATCATATTTTGCATTATTTG
>CAVFIB010000016.1:0-16924 GCA_963622385.1 Bacteroidaceae bacterium
GTTTGTTATCTATATTATAAATCGGTATCATTTTAACTAATGTTTAACATATTTATGCTAATATTTAACACTACTTAACGGCCTCCGCCTCCACCGAAGCCTCCGCCTCCAAAGGAGCCAGAACCTCCGCCTCCAGATGAAAAACCTCCTCCACCTGAATTATATGATTCTGCCCTTGTTTGAGCGGTTGTAGCACTATTCATTCCAGCATAAGATACAAAATAGATAAAATCAAAATCATCAATATAATCCTCTGGAATCATATCTGGGTATATATCTTTAAAATCCTTAGCAACCTTTTCTGCTATACCAAGAACCTGTGCAAACATTAAATATTCTTTCCATAAATGAACTTCCAAAGGTTCCTTTTCATAAATTCTCGAAAAATCTAGTAAAAACTTCTTAAATCCTTTTAAAGATACCGCTTCATTATATAACTTAGCAGTTGATTCATATTTACTAGCTGATAATGCTGTTATGATATGTTCCTGCTCCATTTTAGTAGATTCCTTATCCAAAATAGTTTCAAACCATCCAAGTATTTTTGTATAATGATCAGTTGCCCAAGTTTTAAACTCTTTTGCCTCTAAAACATAATCCCCACTTGCTTCTGTTAACATTTTATATAACTTAGCCTCTTCTTCACTATCAAATGTTAAATTTTCTTTTAAAAGTAATTTCGCCTTTTCTTTTTTAAAGATTCCTTCTTTTGTTTCTTTTTGAATCTCTATTTTATTTTCATTAAGCCATTTAAGAAGTACTGCTCCTAAAAGATCTGTATCTTTACTATTTAATCTATAAGTTTTAGCAATCCAGTATGCTCTATAAATATCTTTATTACACGGAATATCCCTTATATAATTTACTTCTTTCGGAAGTTTTTTATCCTCTTTTCTTAGTTTTATCCTTTTACTTCCAGTTATTCTTGATTTTGGTATTGCTATTCCTATTATTGTAGTTAATACTACTATAATAACCGGAAAATATTCTTCTAAGAAATAAACAAAACTCCCAAAACCACTTTCATCATCATCACTTATATAATCAGTTGAACCATCCTCAGCCATATCTAAATAATAATCAAAGTTTTGATCTATTATATTGTCATTATTAAACATATCCTTTGGAAATTTTACTAATATAGTCATATACTCAGACTTATCCAAAACCTCATCCGTACTCATCTCTATATAACCATCATATACATATGTTGGAGCTCCATATTTACCATATCCAAAGACAGGTAAATCATTACTATACTTTGTAAAATCACTATGTATCTTTATATAAATACTTTCCGGTGAATCATTTAAATTTTCTGGAATAAGAGTCCAATAAACCATATCAGCATCAGTTAACTTTGCTACAAAATTTGTTACATCATACGAAATATTATAAGTATTTGTCTTTCCCTTTTCACTTATTCCCCAGCAAAGTTCTATTCCATCATCTGTATAATTTATTCCATTCTTATGCTTTTTATAATTAAATGTCTCATTAATATTCCATTTTATATTAGTATAATTTTTATTATTCAAACTTACCTTAAAATTTTGAAACTTTGACTTTCCTATATTATTATATGGTTTATATACTTCAGTAAGATCTTCATTCTTATCAAAATAAATAACCCAACTTTCCTTTATATGTGCTGTTCCCGTTTGATCTATATTAATATCCATAGTTATTTTTTTTATATCTTGAGCATTTACATTTCCTATCACAAAGAAAGATATTAATATAAACAAAATAAATCCATATCTTTTCATACTTTTCTCCCTTAAAAAAGACTTACAAAAGTAAGTCCTGTATTAGAAGCTAACTTTTGGTGCTTCTTTATCTTTTTCTTCAGCCTCGAAGAAAGTTCCTTTTTTAAATCCCGTCATACTTGCAACAATATTTGATGGTACCATTTCCACTTTATTATTGTATGTAAGTACTGAATCATTATAGAACTGTCTAGCATATGAAATCTTATCTTCAGTATCCTTTAAATCATTTTGAAGTGATAAAAAGTTTGTATTTGCCTTTAACTCTGGATAGTTTTCCGCTAAAGCAAATAATCTTGATAAAGCATTTGATACCCCAGAACTTGCCTTCATCTCTTCTTCAGGTGTCTTTGCCTCTAAATATGTGTTACGAGCTTTTATAACCTCTTCAAATGTTTGTTTTTCATGTTTTGCATAACCCTTTACTGTTTCAACTAAATTAGGTATTAAATCAGCTCTTCTTTTTAGTTGTACCTCAATCTGTGACCACTGATCATCCTTTTTGTTCCTTAATCCTACTAGTTTATTATATGTTGCTATAAACCATAAAATTATTATTACAACTATAATAGATATTACTATGCCTAATGTCATATAATCATCTCCTTTTAATTAAAGTATAATATAACAAAAAAAATAATTCAATAATTTAGTATATTTTTTGTAAATGTTTACATAATAAAAATGGTGATAGAATGGAACTTGACATTAGAAAAAGTATAATTAATAAGATTAAAGATGATAATGAAGAAGAAATAGCATCTACAATTAATGAATCAGTTATTACAAATAATGAACTTGTTTTACCTGGTCTTGGTGTTTTACTTGAACTTTTCTGGAATGAACTTAGTAATAGTGAAAAAATGAGAATAGCAAATATAATTAAAAACAACATAAAGAAAGAGAACTAACCGTTCTCCTTTTTTATACTCTTACATAACTCTTTTTTGAATAACCACTATAAACTTTTTTACCATCTACTACTTTATATGCTCTTACTTTGTAATAATAACCTTTTCCTTTTGTTAATTTTTTATTTATATAAGATAAATTTTTAGTATTAGCAATCAAAACATATTTCTTAGTTTTTTTGTTATATCTATATACTGAATAACCATCTGCTCCTGCAACTTTTTTCCATGTTATTTTAGCAACTCCCTTTTTGTACTTTTTAGCTTTTACTCTTGTTGGAGTACTTAACTTTGTTGTTATTTTTATCTTATCCGAGAAAGCACTATAATATTTCTTACCATCCGGAGTAGTTACATAACTTCTTATTCTAAACCAATTTGCCTTGCCCGGAACAACTCCTTTTGTAATTGTTATATCCCAGTTTCTTGTTGTTTTAGTAAAATATTCATATTTATCTGTTTTAGGATTATGTTTCCATATTTCTACCCCATCATATGAACCATAACTTTCCCAAGATAGTTTTAATTTGTTATATGCTAAAGCTTTTCCACCAATAATATATGCTTCTGGTTGAATATAACGATTAGCGACTAAAGAACCTATCTTCATACTAGAATCATATTTATCCCCTAGATAATTCCAATCTTCATCATAATAATACCAACCATGATATATTGTATCCGAACCAGGAATTTGTTCTATATCAACATCATAATTAGGATTTTTAATCTTGCTTGAAACAACTATATTATAGATATAAGAACCATACAAAGCTTGATCTTCTAAAGTTTCCACTCCATGTGAAATATCTAAATTATCAATATACATACCATAAAATGCTTTTTTACCTATAGTTTTTACATCAGAAGGAACCTCAACTTCTATATATTCATTATCATATGTATATGCATCCGCATCCATTGCAACACTTATTAGTTTTGTACTATCTTGTCTATCATAAATAAATGTTATATTTTCTGCAGGATTATTATTAAAAGCAGCATATCCTATTTTAGTTACAGTTTTTGGTATATTTATCGTTGTTAGCATATTTTCTGCAAAAGCTAAATTACCTATCGTTTTAACAGTACTTGGTATCACAACACTACTTATATAATCACCCATAAATGCCCTTGCACCAATTCTCTCTACTGTAGTTCCTCCTATTGTACTAGGTATTACTACATTAGTAGAACACTTATAACTATAATTTTTATAATTAGTTATTGTGCCAGTATCCTTATCAAAACCAAAACACCATTCCCTAGTTGGAGTAGCAGCACTTACTGTACCAATACTTACTAATCCAAAAGATAAACCAATTAATAAAGAGTATAATATTTTTCTTTTCATTTTCACTTTCTCCTTTCAAGCTCATTATAACTTATTTATCATCGTTTGATATGGTTTTTCAAGAATAAAAGTACCTAGTTTACAAATTAATGTAAAATATTTAATAAAGCTCTACAACCGTTACCCCTTTATTAAATATATCTTGTTTATATACCTTTACATCTTTATTAAGTTTTAACTGATGATGTATTTCTTCTTTCAAAATCCCCTTTCCTATACCATGAATTATTATTATTAATTTATTATTTAATCTTTTATTATTACTTATAAATTTCTTTAACAAAACTCTACTCGAAAATGTAGTTTCCCCATGTAAATCAAGTGAAGGAAGATTCTTATATAACATGTAATTATCTATCATAAATATAATGCCTTCTTTTGTTGTTTTGGCTTTTGATCATATTTTTTTATTTGAACTGTCTTTCCTGTTTTTAAAGAGCGTTGCACATTTATTATTCTTTGATTAGTTGAACCCCTAAATTTTATATTTAAACTTTTATTTTCTATTTCAAATTTCCCATCAACTAATACATCTATATATTTTAAAAAATCTCTTGCCTTTTCATTTTTTAATAATTCTTCAAAAGTAAACCCTGTATAAACCCATACTGATAATCCTATTCCCTTTACATACTTTGCTATCTCTTTCGATGCTTCTATTTGAAAGAAGGGATCTCCCCCAGAAAGAGTTATCCCATCTTGAAGTGTTAAATTTTTTATTTCATGTTTTATTTCTTCGACGTCTTTTAGTATTCCCTTTGTAAAATCATGCGTTTCAGGATTATGACACCCCTTACAGTTATGGAAACAACCCTGAGTCCATATAACGGCACGTAATCCTTCGCCATCTACTATACTATCTGTTAAGATATTCTCACTTGCTAATCTAATTTTCATGAACTTTATTATGTTTAATACGATCCCTTTCTTCTGCTCTTTTACTATTGTTAAATCTATCTACTGTTCCTACTAAATAACCTGTTATACGTCTTATTCTTTCAAATTTTACTCCATCATTTTCAGTCCTACCACATCCCGGACAAATATCATTTATTACTCCTGTAAAACCACACACAGGATCTCTATCAACCGGATGATTTATTGCCCCATATCCTATTCCAGATTCCTTCATTTGCCTTACTATCTTCTCAAAAGCTTGAACATTACTAGTTGGATCTCCATCTAACTCAACATAAGTTATATGACCAGCATTAGTTAATGCATGAAATGGCGCTTCTGCTTTTATCTTTTTATCTACTGTTATTTTATAATGAACTGGTATATGAAACGAATTTGTATAGTACTCTCTATCTGTTACACCTTTTATCTTTCCATATATTGACTTATCTATTGCAGTAAATCTTCCCGATAAACCTTCAGCAGGAGTAGCAAGTAATGTAAAGTTTAACTTGTAATTTTTCGAATACTCATCACATTTATCTCTCATAAACTTTATTATTTCATATCCCTTATCCCAAGCCTGTTTGCTTTCTCCATGATGCTTTCCTATTAAAGCCTTGAGACATTCTGCTAAACCTATAAATCCTATACTAAGTGTTCCTTGTTTTAAAACCCTTTTTATCTTATCATTATTTTTTAATCCCTTAGAATCTATCCAAATACCTTGACCAAGTAAAAACGGAAAATTATATACTTTCTTCATGCATTGAAGATCAAATCTCTCTAACAACTGATCTCTTACAAGATCCATCATTTCTGTTAACTCCTTATAGAATCCTTCATAATCAGGTTTTTCATTATTTAAAATACCATGTTTTATCCCAAGTCTTACTAAGTTAATCGAAGTAAATGATAAATTCCCTCTTCCCGGAGTTATTGCTTTATTTGGGTCCACTACATTACCCATTACTCTAGTCCTGCAACCCATATAACCAACTTCAGTCTTATAATCCCCTTCTTTATAATACTCCTTATTAAATGGTGCATCTATAAATGAGAAATTAGGAAATAATCTTTTCGCAGATACATGACATGCTAAATGAAACAAATCATAATTAGGATCTTTTTTATTGTAATTTACTCCTTCCTTTACTTTAAATATAGATACCGGAAAAATCGGAGTTTCTCCCCTTCCAAGACCACTATCTGTTGCAAGTAAAAAGTTTTTAATAACCATTCTTCCTTCACTTGATGTATCAGTTCCTAAATTTACTGATGAAAATGGTACTTGAGCACCCGCTCTTGAATGCATTGTATTTAAATTATGAATAAAACTCTCCATTGCTTGATATGTCATTCTATCTGTTTTCTCTAAAGCCTTTTTATTCGCTAATCTAAATATTTTTAAAACCTTTTCTTCATCTTTCGCAAAACTATCTAAATTACTTATATCATAATCAATTGTACTTATCTTATCAAGTTCTTTTTCTATTTTATTAAACTTTATAAATTTCAAATACCCCTCTAATTCTAAGAAATCATATATTTCTTGTTTTAGAGTTTTTTTGTATGTTTTTACAACTCCTGGTGCCATATAATAATCAAATGCAGGTATTGATTGTCCTCCATGTTGATCATTTTGATTAGATTGAATAGCTATTGCTGAAAGAGCTGCATAACTCATTATACTGTTCGGAGTTCTCAAATGACCATGCCCCGTAGAAAAACCATCTTTAAACAATTCATTTAAATCTATTTGACAACACGTAGTAGTTCCCATTGGCATAAAATCCATATCATGAATATGAATAGCACCCTTATCATGAGCATCTGCAAACTTCTCCTTCATTAAATAACTCTTAGCAAATTCCTTAGTCAAAGTACTTCCAAATTGAAGCATTGTTCCCATAGCAGTATCCCCATCAACATTAGCATTTTCCCTTTTCGCATCGACATTTTTCGCATCTTCCATACCAAGAGACTCTATTGATTTTAAAAATTTGTGCTCTTTTTGTTTAAAAAGTTCCCTTGATTTATTTCTTAAAGTTCTATAAGCAGAAAAATTATCATACACATCCATATATTCATACTTTTTTAGTTTTTCCTCTATTAAATCTTGAATATCTTCTATTTTAATACTTTTCTTATCTTGATATGTTTTTGTTATATCTTTTAAAACAGATTCATACACCTTAGTTATATCCTTTTCAGAATACTTTTCACCTTCGATGCTATCAAATCCTTTTTTTATTGCTATTGCTATTTTTTCTTCTTCAAATTTCGTTTTTTTACCATCCCTTTTTATTACAATTAGTTCTAAAATCTTATCATCCAAAGCGATCATTTTTCATTACCTCCTACAAATTAATAGCTTTCAATTTGATATTACTATTATGATCCTGAAAAGTCAATATTATCTTAACACATTTTCAAAAGAAAAAATAAGGCTTACAAAAACCCTATTCTTTCTCAATGTTTTTCGCCAAAAGATATCCCCATAAAAACGCTAAAATTGTTGTAAATATGTTTACAAATGATACTGTAAATTTACCAACTTCCAAAATCATTGCAACTATACTTAAAATTAATAAAGCACATATTACCGAATAACACTTTTCCTTATGTTTAGTAAGTAACATTGAAATTAGTTTTGCTATCAGTATTAAGGATAATATAAAAATTACTACAAACGTCAATACTACTAATACATCTTTTATATTTGATAAAGAAAAAGATACTATATAACTATATTTATCAAGTAGATTATATACATATGATAGTGAAATACCTGGTACCAAAATCATTAAAGATGTTATAAAACCAGAGGCTATAGGAAGCACCCCTTTGGGAATAGATATATCATAGTTCATTAATAAAAAATATAAAGAAAACACCAAAACCAAAGATATTACAAAAACTGGTATTTGTTTTTTAATATTTGTTATTTTCTTATTTTTTATAATTAAAGTTAACCCACCAGTCATCATCCCTACAAAAAGAAATATTGTTTGAGATCTATATTTTCCTACAAAATAATTTATTAAATTACCCCCTGCTACTAAACCCAAAACTATTCCTATAAAAATTGAAATTGTTACTAATAAAAGTATTTTTTTATTCTCTTCTTTTATTTTTTTATTTGGTTCTTTCTTAAATATAGAAGATAATCCAATTATAAAATTTTCATATGAACTTAAAGACACAATACAAGATGCTGGACTTACTCCTGGAACTAAACTTGCTATCCCTGTAATAACACCCTTTATAATTGAGATAAAACTATCTTTTTTTTGCATATCATTTTACATCATCCATAAACCAAAGTTTCATACTATATGTTATTCTTTGATCTGGAATCTTATACTCTACTATCTTATATAGTGTATAATTATGAACTGTTACTTCTCCTTTATCTTTTTCATATTTATTAATTTTCCCCTCAAAAACTGGTTTTTGTTCTTTACTTATCTTAAAGAAATTAAAATATCCTACTATGAAATATGCTACTATAAGCACTATTATAACATCAATAATTATCCATATTGTTGTCTTTGCTTTACTTCTTTTTTTCATTTACTAATCCTCCTTATTAATTACATTATATAATAAGAATTGATATTTTTAAAGAGTTTTTTTACGCAAATTAAAAGAACGCAAATTAAAAGAAGCCTACTTGGCCTCTACTATAAGCTTAATAGCAGTTCTTTCTTCACCATCTACCATTATATCTTGAAACGCAGGAATGCATATTAAGTTTTTACCACTTGGTGCCACAAAACCTCTTGCTATTGCTACTCCCTTAATAGCTTGATTTAAAGCTCCTGCTCCTATTGCCTGTATTTCTACTATACCTTTATCCCTAAAGACATTAGTTAAGGCTCCTGCTACTTTATTTGGGTTAGATTTTGAAGATACTTTTAGTATATCCATTTTATCACTTTCCTTCCTACACTTAATTATATTTGTGAAGAAAAGAAAAAGAACTTTTATTTTTTCATTACATAAATAACTATAATTACTTATTAACCCGTTTTCTTGCTATATCCCCATACTTTTCTTTAAAATCTAATTTTATATTTAAACTTTTTACAAAATTTAAAGCTTCTTCTCTTGAAGAATTTTGATATTCTATTTCTATATAGTCTCCTATATCATCAAATCTATCTATATATATTAATAAATCATTATACTCTCTTATTTCTCTATTTCTTTTCAAAGTCAAATATGGTGTTAAATCTAATAACTTAAAAAACTCTAATCCATCTTCTACAGTATCTATCTCTATACTCTTTTCTATACATTTTTCATCCTCCAAATACTTTTTTATTTCCATAGTAATCTTATCATCTTTTTGTCTTATTCTGCATATATATCCCACTTTAGATAAAGAGTCAAACCCATACTTACCACATGTTATATCAATCATTCTTGTATCTTCTTTATATTCTTTTGTTATGTCTTTTATTTGTTTTATCTGATCTTTTGTAACTTCTAATCTTATTTCTTCCTCAATATCTTTCATTTGTTATTTTCCTTTCTATTTATTTTATTTTTGGCATTTTTTTACCAAACAAAACTTCTTTATACATAGTTACATTTTGATTTTTACATAACTCTTCATATTTATCATCCCAAGATAATTTATATGAATCTTCACATTTTAGATCTAACAGCTTCAAATATTTATTTATCACTTCTTCTTGATTTTCATCAGTCTTTGCCTCGATTTCTAATGCTAAACCAAACGGATACTCATCTAAAACTACTTCCACTTCATCATTTTTAAATACACTTCGATATCTTTCATATGTTTCTATTAAAGTCATGTGAAGAACATTATTTACTATAAACATTAAATTATCATATTCATTTAAACCAATAGTTAACTCTACTTCTTCCTGTCTTAAATCTTCTCCTCTTAATCTTCTTTTCCAACTTACCAAACAAATTCCTTTATTGTTCTCTTCAATTTTTCTTATTCTAAAACGTCCATCTATTTCCTTTGAGTAAAAATTATATTCTTTAGAAGGATGATTAAACTGTGACGTAATTTCATGTTTTCTTCCTTCGTAATTTAGTTCCTTTATATTATTTATTTTTTCAAAATTTTTCTTATAATTATCCAAAGGATAATAAAATCTTACTTCGTATTACATATCAAATTCCTCTTTTTCATTTTACATCATTGTACCATTTTGCAAAATCATGAAAATAATTATTAGTTTCTCTCCACCAATTGAGTTGTTCTTCTTTAGACAAACTACCATAATTGCCTTTTTGTCCTTTTATATTCATTAACTTATCCATTACACTTCCAGTTCCCTTTGAAGTTTTCCTTATTGTAAATTCTGTTATCATTTTAAATGTTTTTATTTTCCCATCTGGAGTAGCATATGCAAGAACTTCTATTGCTTTACCCTTTCTATTTTCTTTATCCTCTAAAAGCTTTAAAATACCCTCTGTTCCAAGCCAGTTAAATATATATTTACCAAATGCACCAGGATATCCATTTAAAGCTTCTATTTCAAAACCTACATCTGTTTTTATTACTGGTTTATTTAATATTTTAGAAGCCAGTAAAGCACTTTTTATAGCTATTTTTTCAATATCTGTATCTTGTATTTCATCAACATTTATATCTTTATTCATTACCTTTATATCATAAATACCTAATACTGATTTTGCTATTTCTAATTTGTGTTTATTTCCAGTTACAAAAGTTATTTCTCTCAATACGCCTAACTCCTTTCTGTTTATTTTATTGTTTTATCTAACGAAAGTTATATTTCCTTTTTCATTCTAAAACCTTTTACTTTTAATTTAAAGTAGTTTTATTCTTATACCTATTACTCCATATTTTACTTGTTCTTCTTTTGTATAAAAAGTATTTAAATCTTTAATTAGATTCTCCTTTGTTTGATCTTTGTCTGCAAGTATAGCTATATCATATTCATTTATTATATCTTCAAACGTATCGCAGCTAAGTATATCAATGACCTTTACTTTTAACACTTCATTAGTATTTTCATAATCTATAAACTCTATCACATCATTTTTCTTTATCTTTTTTCTTTTTTCATCATTTAATCTTAATTCTATTCTTTTTGTACCAGTTTTAATATAATTATAATATTCTGATTTTAATTTTAATTTATGCATCATAACTTCTCCTTTAAATCAAACTTATATAAGTTTTCTATATATTCTTTGTTTCCTAATTTAAAAACTGTTTCATCTATTTTTATTCCATCTTGTTTTTGATAAAATAAATTTGCTTTATTCTCCTTTAAAGTACTTATTAAAAGATAATTATATTCTTTTTTTAATTTTTCTCTTATATAATTTATCATACAAGTTCCAGCATGCTTATTTTGATATTCTTCTTTAACATATAATGCATATATTTCAGCATAATCTTCTGGATAACTTTTTTTATTTTTTCCATACCTTGCGAATCCTATTATCTCATTATTATCTTTACAAACTATATATTCTTTTATATTTTGTTTGCACCTCCTAATAGATTCTTGTTTTTTATTATATAAATCTTCTAATATGTTCTTTGGAAATATACCATTATATGTTTTATTCCATGTTTCTATATTTATACTTACTATCTTATCAGCATCTTTTTCTAAGGCTTTCTCTACTATCATAAATACCTCTTTTTATTATGCATTTATCGTTTTACTTTCATTTTCTATATTTGACGAAATTGTTTTTAAATCTTCTAGAAGTTTTTGATATTTATTAAGATCACTTTGACTTTCAAAATAAACATTATTATCTTTATATTCTATACTTTCATTCTTTGTTTCTAAAAGTTTAATTATTTCATTTGTTTTATCTAAAAACTTATTTAAACTCTTTTTAAGATTAGTCATATCTTGTTTTATTTCTTCATAATCCTTTTGATCTTGCTTAGTATATATTAAATTTAAATATAAATCGTAGTAATAATCCCCATCTTCTAATTTATCTTTATCTATTAGACTTTTTATAGTTTTTTCACTAACTAAATTATTTATATTATCTATATATTTATTTATATTTGTCTTTGTCTTGCTTATTGTATTTTTACTTTCTTTAAAAGCTGGTTTATCTTTCTTTAAATTATCATATGATAATATATTGGTTAGTTCATCACTATTTAAATAATGATTTATTCCTTTAAGATTATCAGATAACTCTTTAAAATATTTTTTTATTGCCTCTTCAACATAAGCACAATCTCCGGTTGTCTTTACATTTATTTTATAATCATCTTTAATTAAATCCATATTTGAATAATTTATTATTTCCTGCTTTAATACATCTTCTTGTTTCAGTTCTTTTACTGCAATTACTGTTATTATTATTCCTAAAAGAAGTATAACTCCTAGAACTGATAAAATTACTATTTTTAATGGTTTTTTAGTTTTTTTCATATCATTACCTTCCCTTTTGCTTTATTTATTAATTTTGTTACATATAAACTTTTTATTTTTTTATATTCTTTTCTCTCTGTTATACCTTTTTTTATTAAACCCATAATTTTGAAGCACTAACTCTACCATAGATTCCTCCTTTTAAGAAATTAAATCTTTTACTATGTTATATCTTTCTCCTACTGAAGTTACCATTTTATTTCCTTTTATTAAAGTATTTATTTCATCTTTTATTACTCTTCCTATTCCATCAGTTCCAACATAATTAAGTATTTTTAGATTATTTTCCTTTATTAAATCTTTTATTTCTTGCATAGTACTAATATAAAATATATATTTTCTTTATATATTACCTCCTTTTAATACTCTATCTACATCATTTTTACTTAAAAACACTACCTTTTCTTTATATATTTCTAATTGTTTTAATACATCATTTTCCATTTTAGAATATAATCTAACATCATTTATATTTTTAAAAAAATTTTTTATTGTAGGTTTTACATTATAATCTGCTTTTCCCTGTCTTTGTTTAATCCATCTTTTAATCATTTGCTTATATATAGTCATTTTACTTGGTTTTATATAATAAATTTTATCAACCACATCTCTTCCCCTTATAAACCTTTTTCTTCCTATATCCTCGATTATAAATGACTCTTTTTTTAATATCTTATCAAAATCTTTTTCTATTTCTTCATTTGTTCTATGTTTTGTTATATCATCCCTATAATACACTAGTTTATCTAATTCATAATAATCTATATTATATTTTTTACTAAGTTCTTTAGCAAGAGTAGATTTTCCTGATCCTGTTGATCCCATTATATAGATCCTCATAGATTATCCCCTTCTTTTAAGATATTTAACTTATCTTTATTTAAAAACTCTACTTTATTTTTATAAATTTCTAATTCTTGTAGTCTTTGCTTTTCTACCTTTTGATAATTCTTTACATCCTTAAACATTCCATATAGTTGATATATATTAGGTGGATAATTATACGATTCAATACCTTTCCTTTGATTTATCCATCTCTTTATTAATCTTTTATATATCTCTAACTTACTTAATTTTATATAATAAATTACATCTGCAACTTCTCTTCCTTTTTTGAACTTTGACCTTCCCACATCTTCTAAAATAAAAGATTCTTCTTTTAAAATTTCATTAAACTTTTTACTTATCTCTTCTTCTGTTCTCTTTATATGATTATTTTCATCATCATAAACTATACAATCAAGTTCATAATGCTTTATCCCAAATTTTTTACTTAATTTCTTTGCTAAAGTTGTTTTTCCAGAAGCTGGACTTCCTATTATATAAATTTTCACTACTCTTTTACCTTTTCTTTTTGATATTTATTAAAAGCCTTTACATGCGATTTTTTAAACTTATCATTTTTTATTAATGCCTCTATTTCCTCTTTAGTTAAATAATTTACACTTTCTACTTCTTCCTCTTGAAGTGTTAAATCTTTTAGTTTTATATCATCTTTTAAATAATAAATATCCATAAATGGTATACCAAGTTCTATATCTGTTACATATTTTATCCGTTCTTTAGGTATATCAATTCCAAGTTCTTCCTTAACTTCTCTTACTATTGCACCCTTTGAAGTTTCATTATAAGTTACATGTCCTCCAGTAAAAGCATAATCATTTCCTTTTTCTTTAGAAGTTTTTTGAACCAAATACTTATTATCATTATTTTCTATAATTATTATTGCAACTAATATATGTTCATTTTCTTCTGGTTTCATTCCTCTTTGGATTTTCTTTGGTGTTTTTTTCTTATTATTATCATAAATACTTAAAAATTCCATAAATCCTCCATTAAATTAGTTTTATTATATAATATAATTATTTATTTGTGAATAATTCCTTTAAAAAAGGCACTAGTTTTTGATCTTTTAGTTCACTTATATCTTCTATTAATTTGTACTCTGAATGTTCCTTTTCATCTAATTTTATATTGCCTATATCACTTTTAAGTGTCACTAGATATACTAATCTTATAAAAATCATATCCTTATTTTTATCAAAATTGCTATCTTCATGAATAATTTGTCCTGGTATTATATCTAAGTTAGTTTCTTCTTTAACCTCACGTACTAATGCCTCTTTTGGAAGCTCCCCTTTATTAGCAAGACCACCAGGTATATCCCAGTAATTTTTATAGACTGTTTCTTCATTTGATCTTTTTGTTACTAAATATTTATTTTTATATTTTATTACAGCATGCACTATTATTTTATTTTCTTTCATATTTTCTCCTTAAAAAAACTATTTTAGAGTATATCCTAGTTTTTCTAGTTCTAAAATAGTAATTTCTGATAAGTTATCTTTATTTAATTTTGATATTTCATAAAACTGAGCACCTTTGGAATCATCATTTTGGTTATCTATTTCAATATTTTGTTTTATATTGCCTTTATAACCTTTATAATCTATTATTTTATAAAATGCTCCTGTATGATGGACTAATATTTGTTCTTGATTATATTTCCATGTTACTAACACAGAATCTAAATCAAATAATTCCTCATTTAAAATAACAAGTCCGGTCTCTTCTAGAAACTCTCTTTTTAACGTATCTAATGGCTTCTCTTTATATTTTGGAGAACCTCTAGGTAAATCTAGTTTTCCTTCATATAGTCCGTTTACTTTTGTTATTAATAGAATTTTGTTTTCTTTTATTAAAAGCCCATATATTCCAAGTATGTATGCTTTTTCATTATACTAAAGAGCCTCCACCATCTACTATTATGAATTGTCCTTGTGTATAACTTGATGCATCACTCGATAGATATAATATAGTTCCATTTAGTTCTCCATCTTTTCCAGGTCTACTACTTGGGTTTAACATATTATATCCATTTAAGAATTTTTCAGATTTAAATAATGTATTTTCAGTCATTTCTGTCTTAAACAAAGCAGGTCCTATTGCATTTACTGTGATTCCATATCTTGCATAAGAACATGCCATTCCCTTTGTTAATCCTAGTACTGCAGCCTTCGAAGCATTATAACTATGTCTTATAAAAATATCCTCTTTATCTGCAATAACTGCATTTACTGATGCTATATTTACTATTTTTCCATAATTTTGATTTTTCATCTCAGGAATTACGTATTTACTTAATAAATACATTCCTTTTACATTGACATTAAATGATTTATCCCATTCCTCTTCCTTTAAAGTTTCTACTCCTCCTGGGACTGCTACACCAGCATTATTTAATAAAATGTCAATATGACCAAATTTTTTTAATATAATTTTTATTGCATCCTTTACTTCTTGTTCTTTTGTAACATCACATTTTATTGCTAAAGCATCTTTTCCTTTCTCTATTATTTCTGTTTTTACCTTTTCTAACTTTTTCTCATCTAATCCCAGTAACGCAACGTTTGCACCATTTTCTGCATAAGCAAGCGCAGCACTTTTTCCAAGACCAGAAGATGCTCCAGTTACAACTGCTACTTTTCCTTCTAAGTTAAAAATATTATTCATTAAATTACCTCCTTGTATTAATTATAATATATTAATATAAAAAAATCTACTAAAGATTTAATTTATTGTTCCACATGCTATTTTCTGGCCACTATTACCGGATGGTTGAGTTACAAAATCATCAAAACTACTATGTATTATCAAAGTTTTACCTTTTATTTCTTCTGGAGTAAATCTATTTGTATATACTTTCATATAACTATAACCATTATTCGAAAATAATGGTGGTAAATCTCCTTGATGCATCGGATGTTTTTCACCATATTTATCATAATGATTTCCTGTTTCTTTAAACTCATTTTTTTGCATATATTTCCTTCATGGATATGAAGAGCATATGGATGCGATTCATCTTCAGGCATATTATAAACCTCTATTTCCATAATAGTTCCTTCTCTATAAGGATAAAAATATGCTAATCCCTTTAAATTTTTATAATCATCATTCCCATATATATAAGATCTTGTTATTTGATTTTTAATAATATCACCTCGTGATATAATATGTTTTTTATAACTATTTTGAAACTAAAAAAAGAAGTTATAGTAACTCTATTTCTTCCTTTTGTTCTTCTTTTATATCAGTATCCAGTATATCTTCTTGTAACCTATTTTGTCCCATCTCTTCCTGCTTTATTTCTTTTCTTATATTTATACTTTCATCTATATTCTCTAAATCATTAATTCTTTTACTTATATCATCATCTATTTCAGTAATAGCAACATTTCTTTTTACTGAAGGAAACTTAAATACTTTTGTTGTTTCCAAATCTTGAGGTTCTTCAATTTCTTTTATTTCTATCTCTTCTTCATGTGGTTTTTGAATAAATACCTCTTCTTTAGGATCTGCCGTTTTATATGCTACAACTATTATAATAATTGATGCTAAGAGCAATGCTACTCCAATTGTTATTAATACTCCAGGAAATACTAGAAACATGTTTAGATTCATGCCTACCCACTCCTTACTCTATATAAAATATATCAAAATTTTTAAGAATATGCAATCTTCTCTTTAAAAAAATAATATAAAATGTGTTAAGTTAACGAT
>CAVFIB010000017.1:0-16413 GCA_963622385.1 Bacteroidaceae bacterium
TTATAAATTTTACCTATTTTTAATAAAACAAATTTATTTACTCTTTTTCACTGCAGTTCTATAGGTTAAATCTAAAATGACATATATCTCCGTCTTGCATTAGGTAATCTTTTCCTTCTAGTCTTAGTTTTCCTAGTTCTTTTACTTTTTGTTCTGTTCCTGCTTCTAGCATGTCTTTGTATGCTATTACTTCTGCTTTTATGAATCCTTTTTTAAAGTCTGTGTGTATTATTCCTGCGCATTCTTTTGCATTCATTCCGTCTTTGTATGTCCATGCTCTTACTTCTTGTGGTCCTGCTGTGAAGTATGTTTTTAGTCCTAGTAGGGAATAGGTTGTTTCTACTAGTTTATCTAGTCCACTTTTTTCTATTCCTAATTCTTTTAGCATTTCGTTTTTATCGTCTTCTTCTAGTTCTGCTAGTTCTGATTCTATTTTTGCTGATACTTTGATTACTTTTGAATTTTCTTTTGATGCGTATTCTTCTAGTGTTTTTACGTATTCATTGGTGTTATTTATTTCATCTTCGCTTACGTTTGCTAGGTATATATGTGGTTTTAGTGTTAGCAGATTAAATGATTTTAATGAGAATAGTTCTTCTTCATCGTATTTTATTAATCTTAATGGAATGTTTTTTTCTAGTGCTTCTTTTGATTTTTCTAGTGCTGTTAGTTCGATTAGTGCTTCTTTTTCTTTTGTTGTTTGGGCTTTTTTCTTTATTTTATCTATTCTATTAGAGATTATTTCTAGATCTGCTAGGGCTAGTTCTAGGTTTATTATTTCTACGTCTCTTATTGGATCTACATTTCCTTCGACGTGGGTTATTTCTTTGTTATCAAAACATCTTACTACTTCACATATTGCATCGACTTCTCTTATGTGTGATAGGAATTTGTTTCCTAGACCTTCACCTTCGGATGCGCCTTTTACGATTCCTGCGATATCTACGAATTCAAAACTTGCTGGTTTTATTTCTTTTGGATTATACATTTGTGATAGTTTTGTTAGTCTTTCATCTGGAACGTTTACTATTCCTATGTTTGGATCTATTGTTGCGAATGGATAATTTGCTATTAATATATCTTTTTTTGTGATTGCATTAAAGAGTGTTGATTTTCCTACGTTTGGGAGTCCTACTATTCCTGCTTTTAAACTCATGTTTTTTCCTCCTTATTATAATACTGGGTATGCTCCTGGCCCTAATGGTAATCCTATTAAATACCATAATAGAATGATTGCTATCCATGCTACTGAAAGTGCTATTAGATATGGCATCATATATTTTAATCCATCTCTTATTCCATATACTTTGTTTTCTTCTTTGTTATAAATGTTTAGGTATCCTATATATACTACAAAATATGCTAGGAGTGGTGTTACTCCGTTGGTCATTGATTCTGCTGCTCTAAAGATGAATTGTGAGTATTGTGGAGACATATTTAGTTGCATCATAGCTGGTACTAGAATAGGGGAGATTATTGTCCACTTTGTCATTGTACTTGGTACGAATAGATTTGATATTGCTATTACTATGATTGCTACTATTATTAGTAGTGTTCCTGATAATGGAATTGATTTTAGTATATTAGATAGGAATACTACTATTATGGTTCCTATATTTGTTTCTTTGAATATTGCTATGAATTGTGATGCAAAGAATATCATTACTAGTAATATTCCTAGTGTACTTAGTTTGTTTGTCAATTTTTTCATTAGTTCTTTGTCATCTTTTATTGATTTAGCCCCGATTGCATATGCTATTCCTGTTACTATTAGGAATAGTGCTAGCATATATGTAAATCCTGATTCTAGATATGAATTTGCTCCGAATAATTGATATGCGTATGATTTTTCTGTACTATCTAGTAGGGATCCTGAGAATGGTAATCTTGGCACTATCATATATACGAATATTGCTGTTATGATTAGTGCTGCTACTAGGGCATATTTTAGTCCTTTTTTTTCTTGTTCTTCTGATTTTATTTTCTTTTGTTCTTCGTATTGCAAATCTAGGTATTCTATTTCTTTTGTTTGATCTAGATTGTCTTTTTTCTTATGAATATATCTTCCTACTTTTTTTACTATATATTTTTCTGTTATGATTGTTCCTACTATGGATATTACTATACATGAGAAGATCATTATATATAGATTTGATGTCATTCTTACGTAGAATGTTTCATCTATTAGATGTGCTGCACTTATTGTATATGGTATTAATGACATGTCTGTACTTCCTACGAAGAAGCTTACACTATAACCGAATGCTACTCCGGCGAATGCTGTCATTATACCTGCGAGTGGATTTCTTCCGTTAAATAGAAATAAGAGAGCTCCTAGTGGAATTAGTACTGCGTATCCTACTTCGTTTACTATACTTGAGAATACTGCTAGTAGGAATAGAAGAAATGTTATTATTTTTGGATTTAGTTTCGCGAGTTTTCTTTTTAGAAATACTTGGATTAGTCCTGTTTCTTCTGCGACTGCTATTCCCATTAGTGTTATTATTAGTGTACTTACTGTTGTGAAACTTATAAAGTTTGTAGATGCATTACTTATTATTGATTTTATTCCATCGTATGATAACATGTTTTTTACTGTTACTATTGTTTGTTCTAGTTCGTTTGTGTCTTGGTTGATACTATCATATGATGCTGATATGTTAAATATTGAAAGTATTGCACTTAATAATATTGTTGCTAATATTAGTATGATAAAACTTGTTACTGGATGTAATTTTAGCTTTTTGTTTTTTTTCTTTTTTGTCATATCTTTACTCCTCGATTATTTTTTTTAATTTTTTATTAAATTCTATTCTTGGAATCATTACTAATCTACCACAATTTAAACATTTTAGTTTTATATCTGCTCCTAGTCGTGTTATTTCCCATAGGTTAGTTCCACATGGATGTTGTTTTTTCATTATTACTTTTGTTCCTATTGTGTAATTTTTATCCATTTTTTACCTCTATTATATTGAATGGTACAGATATGTTTTCTTTGTCATATTCTTCTTTTATTATTCTATTTATTTGTCTTCTTGCACTAAACTGGCTATCTGTTTCTACTGGTATGAATAGTCTATAGCTTATACTTGAGTCTTTAAATTCTTGAAGACCCCATAGTTCTACGTTTCCTTTTAGAGTTGTTAGATCTTTTTCTATTCTTTTGATTATTTTTTCTATTACTTTGTCTGTTTGTTTTTGGGTTATTTCATATGGAATAGGGAGATCTATTATTAGATTGGGATTTGCTTTTGAGTAGTTTATTACTTCGTTTATGTTTCTGTTTGCTAGGATTTTTACTGTGTTTTCGAAACTTTTTATTTTTGTGCTTTTTATTCCTAGATCTATTACTTTTCCTGTGAAACCGTTTATTTGGACTAGGTCTCCTATGTCGAATTGATCTTCAAAAACTATTGATATTCCTGATAGGATGTCTTCCATTACATCTTTTAGGGCTAAACTTAGTATTACTGATGCTATTCCTAGTCCTGCTACTATAGATGTTACGTTTACTCCTAGTGTGTTTAGAATTGCTGCTGCTACTAGGATTATTACTGCGTATTTTACTATGTTTTCTACTAGTTTTTGCATTGTTTTTTGACGTTTTTTCTTTAGTCTTTTTGTGTTTCTTGAGATTAGTCCTTTTATTAATTGATATATTATGTATCCTAGTAATATGTAGATTAGTACTAAGTGGATGTCTTTTTCTACTATGAATTTAAAGAAATCGTTTAACATTTTTATCACCTATTTATTAAAGTTTATTATTTCTAATATTCTGTTTAAATCGTTTGTATTTTCGTAGTTTATTTCTATTTTTTTTGGTTTTATTGTAACTTTTGTCCCTAGATAGTTTTCTAGTTCTCTTTCTAGGGTTTCGTATTCTTTTTGATTTGTTTTTCTTTGTTGATGTTCTTTTTTTGTGTATTCTTTTTGTCTTGTTGTTTCTTCAATTTGTCTTACGTTTAGATTTTCATTTATTATTTTATTTGCAAGATCTATTATTTTTGTTTGATCTTCTAGTTTTGATAGGGTTCTTGCATGACTTTGTGTAAGTTTTCCTTGTTTTACAAGATCTTTTACTGGTTGTGGTAAGTTTAGTAATCCTAGTAGATTTGTTATATAGCTACGGCTTTTTCCTACTTTTTTTGCTACTTGTTCTTGTGTTAGATTTAGGTTTTTCATTAATGATTCGTAAGCCATAGCTTCTTCGATTGAGTTTAGATTTTCTCTTTGAAGATTTTCTAGTACTGCGATTTCCATCATTTGTTCGTCTGTGAAGTTTCTTATTATACATGGAACTGTTTCTTTTCCTGCTAATTTTGATGCTCTAAATCTTCTTTCTCCGGCGACTATTTCATAGTCTTTTATACTTTTCTTTACTATTATTGGTTGGATTACTCCGTGTTCTTTTATTGATTCTGCTAGTTCTTTTAGTGCTTCTTCATTGAATGTTTTTCTTGGTTGGTATGGATTTACTCTTAGTTTTGATAATGGTATTTCTTTTATTTCTTCTTCGTCTACTGTTTCCATTATTTTTTCTTCCATTTTATTGTAATTTATGTCTTCTATGTTGAATAGTTCTTCTAGTCCTCTTCCTAGGGCTCTTCTTTTAGTTTGTTCCATTTCCTTTGATCACCTCTTTGGCTAAATTTAGATATGCTTCTGATCCTCTTGATTTTGGATCGTATGCTACTATTGGTTTTCCATGTGATGGTGCTTCTGTTAATCTGATTAATCTTGGTATTATTGTGTTATATACTTTGTCTTTAAAGTAGCTTCTTATTTCTTCTACTACTTCTAAACCTAGATTTGTTCTTGCATCTAACATTGTTAATAATACTCCTTCTATTGTTAGATTTGGGTTTAGATTTGCTTGTGTATACATGATTGCTTTTAATAGTTGTGTTATTCCTTCTAGTGCGAAGAATTCACATTGTACTGGAATAATTACTGAGTCTGATGCTGTTAGGGCATTTGTTGTTATTATTCCTAGTGTTGGGGGACAATCTATTATTATGTAATCGTAATTGTTTTTTATTTTATTTATGTGTTCTTTTAATCTTTCTGATTTTGATACTGATTCTAGTGTTTCTGTTTGATCTAGTTCAATATCTATTCCTGCTAGATTTATATTTGCAGGAAGAACATATAAGTTTTTATATTTTGTCTTTATTATTGCTTCTTCTATTGTTGATGTTCCATTAAAGACGTTATAGATACTTTTTTCTATGTCTCCTTTGTTTAATCCTATTCCTGTTGTTGCATTACATTGTGGATCTAAGTCTATTAGTAGTATTTTTTTTCCTAGTAGAGCTAGTGATGCGGATAAGTTTATACTTGTTGTTGTTTTTCCTACTCCGCCTTTTTGATTTATTAATGATATTACTTTTCCCATTTGTTACCACCTATTCCTTTTTGCTATTACTATTTTATCAAAATTTTTTTGTTTTTTAAAGAGCTTTTTTGTAATTTAAAAAAGCTCTTTGTGAGCTTTAGTTCTTTTTGTCTATTTCTATTACTATTTGGTATTTGTCTGGGTGATCGTATTCTTGTGCATTTACTTTGAAACCAAATTTTTCTGTATTTTGAATTGCTTGTCTAAAGTTATTTATTGCAAATCTTAAATCATATATGTTTCCAAAGTTTCTTGCTTCTTGTTGTTGCTGTTCGTTGTTATATCCTATTATTGTTTGATTATTTTCTTGTTTTTCTTGTTCTGGTTCTTCTTTTACTCTTAGTCTATCGAATATATTTTCTTTATGTTCAATTTGTTCTTGTGGTTTATTAATTTCTGGTTCTTTTTGTATTTCTTGTGCTTGGTTTATGTTATTTGGCATAGGTGCTTGCATAATATTTGGCACTTGATTTATTTGTGGTACTTCTACTGCTTGAGGATTATTTGGCATTTGATTTATGCTCCCTTCTTGCATGTTTGGTACTACTTTTTCTTCTGGTATTTTACCTGTTCTTCTCATTATTTCTTCATCTAGGGCTTTTACTGTTAGTTTTTCGTTTATTATTTTGTGTAATAGTTCTTTTTGAGTACTCAGATCTAGTCCTAGTAAGCTTCTTGCGTGTCTTTCTGAAATTTGTGAGTTTAGTAGGGCAGTTTGGACTTCTTCGTCTAGGGTTAATAGTCTTAGTTTGTTTGCTATTGTTGATTGTGATTTTCCTAGATTTTGTGCTAATTCATCTTGTGTAATATTATCTAATTTTAGAATTGTTTGATATGTTTTTGCTTCTTCGATCGGAGTAAGATTACTTCTTTGAAGATTTTCTAGCAAGGCAACTTTTGCTGCTTCTTTGTCATCTATATCCCTTACTAGAGCAGGTATTGTTGTTTTTCCTGCTAGTTGTGATGCTCTGAATCTTCTTTCTCCGGCAATTATTTCGTATTTATCTCCGACTTTTCTTACTATAATTGGTTGAATTACTCCGTGTTCTTTTATTGATTGTGATAATTCTTTTAGTGCCTCATCATCAAACATTTCTCTTGGTTGAAATCTATTTGGAATTATATCTTGTAAGGATATGTCAAAAATTTCTTTTTCTAAGTTCATATTTATCCCTCTATTCTTCTTATACTTCTTCTATGTTATCATTTTACAATAAAAAAAGAAATTTTACAATGGGTTTTTCTTTATTTTTGCAAAATTTCTTGGATATTCTTTGGGAGAATTTTTTTGTTTTTGGATTTTTATTATTGTTCTTTTACTGTTTTCTACTGGAAGATGGAATTGTTCTTTTTTGATTAGTTTTAGGTTTAATTTTTTTATGACGTTTTGTGATTCTTTTAGTTCTTCATCTAAGTTTCCTTTTAGAAATATATAGTAACCGTTTATTTTTGCTAGATTACATGATAGTTCTAGGAGGATATTTGTTTTTGCTACTGCTCTTGATGTTACTATATCGAATTGTTCTTCTTTATAGTCTTCGATTCTTTCGTGAATTGTTTTTATGTTTGTTAGATTTAGTTCTTTTATTACTTTGTTTAGAAAATCTATTCTTTTTTGTGAGGAGTCTAGGAGTGTTATATCTAAATCTTTATATATTATTTTTAAGACTATTCCTGGAAAGCCTGCGCCTGTTCCTATGTCTATTATTTTTTGGTTTGTTAGGTTTATTACTTTTGATATTGTTAATGAATCGTAAAAGTGTTTTAGATAGACTTCTTCTTTGTTTGTTATTCTTGTTAGGTTTGTTGTTTTGTTTGTTTCTATTAATAGATTATAGTATTTTTCCAACATTTGTTCTTGGTCTTGTGTTAATTCTATGTTTAGTTTTTTTAGTTCTTGTCTGAATGTTTCTTTATTCATTTTTACCTCTTTTTAGATATATCATTATGCTTGATATGTCGCTTGGATTTACTCCACTTATTCTCATTGCTTGTCCTAGGGAGTTTGGTTTTATTTTGTTTAGTTTTTCTCGTGCTTCTAGGGCTAAGTTTGGTATTTTTGAGTAGTCTATGTTTTCTTTTAGTGTGATGTTTTCATATTCTGCTTGTTTTTTTGCTTCTTCTTTGGATTTTTTTATGTATCCTTCGTATTTTATCATTATTTCTATTTCTTCTTTTACTTCTTGTGTGTAGTTTTCTTTTAGGAATGGTTTTAGTTTATCTACTGTTACTTCTGGTCTTTTTAGAAGATCATGCAGGGATATTTTGTCTGTTATTTTGTTTATGTTTTGTTTTTCTAGGATTTTGTTTGTTTCTTTTTTTGGTGTTATTTCTTTGTTTAGTTCTTTTAGGAGTTTTTTTATATTTTGTTGTTTTTCTTTATACATATTCTCTTGTTGTTTGTTTAATAGTCCTAGTTCTATTCCATATTTTGATAGTCTTTGGTCTGCGTTATCGTCTCTTAGAAGAAGACGGTATTCTGCTCGTGATGTTAGTAATCTATATGGATCTTGTACTCCTTTTGTTATTAGATCATCTATTAGAACTCCTATGTAGGCTTCGTCTCTTCTTAGGATTAGTGGTTCTTTGTTTTTTAATTTTTGACTTGCATTTATTGCTGCGATTAGTCCTTGACATGCTGCTTCTTCGTAACCACTTGTTCCGTTTATTTGCCCTGCCGTGTATAGGTTTTCTATTATTTTTGTTTCGAGTGTTCTTTTTAATGTTCTTGGATCTATTGCATCGTATTCTATTGCATAAGCGTATTTTAGTATTTTTGCATTTTCTAGACCTGGTAAAGATTTTATCATTTGTTCTTGGATGTCTTTTGGCATACTTGTTGAGAATCCTTGAACATATATTGTGTCATATTTTTTTGTTTCTGGTTCTAGGAATAGTTGGTGTCTTTCTTTTTCATTAAATCTTACTATTTTATCTTCAATGGAAGGGCAGTAACGAGGTCCTATTCCTTCGGCATAGCCTCCATACATTGCAGATTTTTTTAGGTTTTTATTTATTATTTCATGTGTTTGTTTTGTGGTATAGATTAGATAACAACTTTCTTGGTTTTCTGGTTTATACATTATTTTATTTTGATACGAGAAGGTTAGGGGAGTGGGAGATCCTTTTTCTTCTTGGGTTTTTGTGAAGTCTATGGTATCTCTTTTTATTCTCGGAGGGGTTCCTGTTTTTAGTCTTTTTAGTGGAAATCCTAGTTTTTCTAGATCTTTACTTAGATTAAGTTCTGTTTCTTCGCCATGTGGACCTTCTTTTTTCTTTGTGCTTCCTATTAGGATATTTGAGTTTAGATAAGTTCCTGTTGTTAGGATTACTGCTTTTGCAGGGATTTGTTCTTTTTCTCTTGTTATTACTCCTTGTATTTTGTTATTTTTTGTTATTAAGTGTTCTACTAGGGTTTCTTTTATCTCTAGGTTTTCTTGTTGTTCTATGGTTTCTATCATATTTTTTTGATATTCTTCTTTGTCAATTTGTGCTCTTAATGCCCAGACTGCTGGACCTTTTCTTGTGTTTAGTTTTTTTATTTGGAGAATGGATTTGTCTGTGTTTTTTGCCATTTCTCCTCCTAGAGCATCTATTTCTCTTACTACTATTCCTTTGGCTGGACCACCTATTGAGGGATTACATGGAGCGTCTGCTATGTTGTTTTTGTTTCCTGTTATTAATAATGTTTTGTTGTTTAATCTTGATGCTGCTAGGGCTGCTTCGCATCCTGCATGTCCGCCTCCTACTACTATTATGTCATAATTCATTTATACCACCTCTTTTAAATCGTATGTAGTATAGCATATTTTTTTGGTTTTAACAATAGAAAAAGACCTAGTTGAGGTAATCTGATAAAAGTAGACCGTCAAAAAGACTGATCTACTTTTTTATGTTAAATGTTATCGTTGGTACTACTAGACCTATTTATTTATTTTTTATATAATTCTTGATATTTTTTGTTATTTTTTATTAATTGTTTATGGGTTCCTGAACCTATAATTGTTCCTTTTTCTAATAGATATATATTATCTGAATCTATTATTGTTGATAATCTGTGTGCTATTGTTATTATTGTATGATCTTTTGACATATCTTTTATTTGTTCATTTATTTCTTGCTGCGTTATATTATCTAATGCAGAAGTTGCTTCATCAAATAGTAATATTTTGCTTTGTTTTAGCAATGCTCTTGCTATTGCTAATCTTTGTTTTTGTCCTCCTGAAAGAGTTGTTCCTCCTTCTCCTAGAAGAGTGTCATATCCCTTTGGTAAACTTTCTATATAGTCATGAATTTTTGCTTTTTTACATGCTTCTTTCATTTGTTTATCGGTTATTTTTCTATCTATTAATTTTAGATTTTCTTTTATTGTTAGGTTAAATATATAAGGGCTTTGTGTGATTATAGATATATTATTTCTTAATGATTCTTGAGTTAATTCTTTTATATCTATTCCATCCAATGTTATTATTCCTTCGTAATCAGTATAACTTTTTGTTAATAAATTAAATATTGTACTTTTGCCACTTCCACTTTTTCCTACTATTGCGATATTTTCATTTTCTGTTACTTTAAAGGTAATGCCTTTTAGGATTTGTTTTTTTGTGTAGGAAAACTTTACATTTTTAAACTCTATTATTCCTTTTGCATTTTGGATAGTTTTTGAACCAAATGTTTCTATTGGATATTGTTCTTCATTATATATTTCTTTTATTCTTTCTTTTGAAACTTTATATTTTACTAAATATTCTTTTAGGGATGTGTAACTTAATACTATGCCAAATACTTAATACTATGCCAAATATATCTGTTTTATACATAAATATGATTAAAAAGCCTGTTAAGGTTAGAAGGTTTATTTTTACTAAGTAAATACCTAATGCTAAAACTGCAAATGTTATTATTGCTTCCATTATTTCTGTTGTATTATATATTGATATTCTTATATCTGATGATTTAGTTTCTAATTTATTTCTTTTATTTAATGATTCCCCAACTAAATTAGTAAATTTTTGTGTTATATTGAGCAATTTTATTTCTTTCATTCCTTTTAATATTTCATTTAATATTGTTCCAGTTTTATCTGCTGTTTCCATTATTTCTTTATTTACTTGTTCGTATTTTTCATATGCTATTTTTTCATATAAATATACTATGATAATTCCTACCACAAATACTGATCCTATATATATTTAAATAGAATACATATATTAACATTGCTAGTTCTTTTATTATTGAAAATAGACTATATTGGACTATACTAAACCCATTGTTTATGACAATTGGATCTTGTTTTATTCTTTCTTGAAAGAATCCAGATGGTGTTTTATCAAAATTTTTTATCTTCATTTTAAATATTTGTTTTATCATATCTAATCTTATATTATAAAGTATTTTTTCTCTTATTTTCATTGAAAAATGATTGCTTAGTTTATTAAATATCACTTTTATAATTGTAATTAGTAATAATGATATAGCAAATATGAATGCTAGTTTTATGTTGAATTTGGTTAAATTTGTTAATAGATTTGCATTGATTGTTGGGATTATTACATTTATTATTGTTGTTATTATTAATAAAAATGTATATACTGCTATTTGTGGTTTTATTTTTGATATATATCTTCTCATTTTACTTCATAATCCGGTATTAAATCTATTTTTATTGGATTTAATCTTGGTATTTTGATTATTGCTTCGTTTTGTTTTAATCTTTGTAATTCTTCGATTGTTGCTAGTGGTTCACATCTTGATTCGTTTCCACATACAAGGGATATTTCTCTTAATACTCTTAGATCTTGTGAATATAAGTATATTAAGTTTGTCATATTTATTGCTACTAGTCTTATGTCTTCTTTGTTATATTTGTTTTCTATTGTTATCAGACCTTGTATTGTTATTAGATTGTTTATGTTATAATTTTTTGATTTCATTAGTATTTTTGAGTAGTTTTTCATTGTTACTAAGTCATCAAAGTCTTTTATTACTATGTTTAGTTTATTATCTTTTTGGTTATATATTTCTACTGTTTTTACTATTTGACTTATTAGGACTGGTATTAATACATTAGTTATTTCTTTGTTATTATCATTTATGAATAGTGCCGTTTTTTCTGTTTTTATTTTTGTTATATCGAAGTTTGTTGTTGATATTATATTATTAGTATTATCTTTTGTGATGTAGTCTTTGATTGTTTGATTAAATACTGTTAGGATTGAGTTTTTTGTTTCTTCTGGTGCTACTAGGGTTCCTGATAGGAAACAGTAGGTTAATCCTAGCTTATCTAGTTCATCTAGGGTTTCTTTTGTGATTGTTTGGGCTGTTTTATATATTTCTTTTAATGTTACTTCTTTATTATTTTCTAGTAGATATAAGACTGTTCCTGTTGCTAAGTCTCTTGCAGATAAGGTCCAAAATGGATCAATTGGTGGTGCTGGTTCTTGGAATAGGATAGTCATTGTTTCTTCTATTATGTTTAAAGCTTCTTCTTTTTTGTTTTCTTTGTATAGTTTTGTCGGTAATTCGAATGGATTCCATTTGTTTTTTGTTTGTGGGTTTTCAAATGATAGATCAATTATGTTATATTTTTGTTTTTTTAACAGGGTTTCTGTTGCTTGTTTTATTTCTCCTTTTTGATCGTTTATTATGAATGATTCATTGTTTTTTATGATGCTTTTTATGGTTGGAAGTATTATGTTTTGTGTTTTTCCTGATTTAGATGATCCTATTACTATAGTGTTTGATATGTCAATTCCATATGCTTGATCGTTTTCATATATAAGTGGTATTATTCCTCCTTTCTGACTTTGTGTTTGGTTTAGGTTCTTTTTTATGTCTTTTTTAGACATCCAACTTGAATATTTCATGTTTTTCTCTCCTTTCATGTTTTATTATACTAGGTTTTGTTTCTTTAATTTAAACAATTGTGGTGTTTTGTGATATAATTGTTTTGGTGATTAAATGTTTTCTAATAAACTTGTTTGTAATATTATTGGTTTTATTGATAAAAACATTGATAGGAAGATTAGTATTAGTGATATTGAAAGGGAATTTTTTTATAATAGATATTATATTATGAAACTTTTTAAACGTGAGATGGGTGTTTCTATTACTAATTATGTTAATAATATTAGAATATATAATAGTTTGGAAGAGGTTAGAAATAATAATTTTTCTTTGCTTAAGATTGGTCTTGATAATGGTTTTTATTCTTTGGAGTATTTTTCTGAGGTGTTTAAGAAGGTTATTGGGGTTTCTCCTTCAGTTTATAGAAATTTTTTTATTAGTAGAGAACTGGTTTCTATTAAAGATGAGGAGATTATTTCTAATAATGTTTATATTCTTAGGGATTTTGTTCTTAGGAAGGAAAATTATTTGAATAGGGCTAAACCTGATAAATTTGTAATGAAAAAACTAACAATTTTTAAGTGATTGTTAGTTTTATTTTCCAACACAGAAGTTTTTAAATAGGTTATCTAGTAGTTCTTCAGTATATGTTTCTCCGATTACTTCTCCTAGGGTTTGCCATATTATTTTTAGATCTATTTCTATTATATCTACTGGTTGATTGTTTTTTAGACCTTCTTTTATACTTGTTATGTTTTGTTTACAGTTTTCTATTTTTTGTAATTGTTCTATTGTTGAGACGTAGTAAAAGTCGTTTGTTTTTATTTTATCTAATTGGAATAGTTCTTTTATTTTTTCTTTTAATGGTTCTAGACCTTGTTCTTCTTGGGTGTTTGTTTTTACTATATTTGTTTCTTTTAAATCTATATTTGTTTTTAGATCTGTTTTATTTATTACGATTATTCTTTGTTTGTTTTTTGTTTCTTCTAGGAGTTGTTCGTCTTCGTGTGTTAGTTTTTCATTGTTATTTAAGACTAGTAGTACTAGATCTGAGTTTTCTATTGCTTTTTTGGATTTTTTGACTCCGAGTTGTTCTACTATATCGTTTGTTTCTCTAATTCCTGCGGTATCTATTAGGTTAAGTGGTATTCCTTCGAGGGTTAGACTGGCTTCGACTATATCTCTTGTTGTTCCTGGAATGTTTGTTACTATTGCTTTTTCTTTGTTGATTAATTTATTTAAAATACTACTTTTTCCTACGTTGGGTCTTCCTACTATTGCTATGTTTATTCCGTTTGTTATTAGTTTACTGTTTTTTGAGTTTTCTATTATTTGTTCTAGTTCTTGTTCTATTGTAGTTATTTCTTTATTTATTTTGGTTGTTGTCATTTCTTCTATATCTTGGTATTCTGGATAATCTATGTTTACTTCTATATTGCTTATTATTTTTATTAGTTTTTCTCTTAGTTTTTTGATTTTGTTGGTTGTGGTTCCTGTTAGATTGTTTATTACTATTTGTCTTGCTTTGTCTGTTTTTGCATTTATTAGATCGTTCACTGCTTGTGATTTTGTTAAATCTATTCTTCCGTTTAGAAAGGCTCTTTTTGTAAATTCTCCAGGTTCTGCTAATCGTATGCCTTGTTTTAATAATAGTTCTAATACTTTTTTTGTGGTTGCTATTCCTCCGTGGCAGTTTATTTCTACTATGTCTTCGGTTGTAAATGTTTTTGGTGCTTTCATTATTGTAATTAAGACTTCATCTATTATGTTTTCATTTTCTTTGATATATCCATAACTTACTGTATGAGTTTGTTTTTCTGTTAGGTTTATGTTTGTGATATTGTTTACTTTTTCTATTGCATCTTTTCCACTTACTCTTATGATTGATATTGCTCCGATTCCTAGGGTAGTTGAAATTGCTGTTATTGTATCGTTCATGACTTCCTCCTTTTGTGTGTATTATAACATGTTTTTGTTATAATAAAAAGAAGATTAGTTTTCTTCTTTAGGTTTTATAGTTACATATCTATTTGGCTCAACACCTTTTGATTCTGTTGTTACATCTTTTGAATTATTTAATATGTTGTGAACTATCCTTCTTTCGTATGAGTTCATTGGTTCTAGTGCTGCTTCAACTTTTGTTCTAGCTACTTCTTTTGCTGTATATTTTACTGTTTTTTCTATTCTTGATCTTCTTTTTGCTTTGTAATCGTTTACATCTATTATGAATTTATAATTTGTATTTAGTTCTGTGTTTACCATTTGTCTTGTTATATTTTGTAATGCTTCGATTGTTCTTCCATTTTTTCCTATTAGTAGTGCTGCTTCTGGTGCTACTACGTTAAATATTGGGCTTTCTTCTCTTGTTTTTGTTTCTACTATTGCATTTGTTCCCATGTTTTTTACTAGTTTTTGGATATAATTTTTTATTTCTTTGTTTAGTTCTTCTTTTGTTATTGCTTCAACTTCTACTTTTTTACTAAATAGTGATTTTTTTACTTCTTTTTCTACTATTACTAATTCATCTTCTTTGGCATTTAAACCTTCGGTTGCATTTATTATTGCTTCTTCTTTTGTTTTTCCTTGAAATGTTTGTTTATTCATGTTTTTTCCTCCTTTTTATTAAAAAGTTTTGGAATATTGTGAATAGGGATGATGTTATCCAATAAAATGCTATGGCTGTTGGTAATGTAAATGACATAAATCCTATGAAGATTGTCATTATTGTTGTCATCATTTTTTGTTGTTTTTCCATTTGTTCATTTCCTGCCATGGATGGATTTAATTTATATGAGAAGTATGTTACTACTATTAGTATTGCACAGATAAATATATAATACCAATCACCAGCGGCCATTGCTGCAGATGGGGTTGTTCCCATGTTTAATCCTAGAAATTTTTCTTCGAATATTGCTGGTACTCTATTAATTGCTTCCCAGAATGCTAATAGAATTGGTAATTGAATAAATGCAAATAGGCACCCTGATAATGGTTTTATTTCATATTTTTTGTAAACCATCATCATTTCTTGACCTTTTTTTGTCATTGATTCATTATCTGTTTTTCCTTCATATTTTTTTTCTATTCTTTGAATTTCTGGTTGTGCTTTTTTCATATTTTCAGATTGTAATATTGTTTTCTTTGTCATTGGAAAAAGTGCTAATCTTATTATTAGTGTTATTATTATTATTGATATAGCAGTTGAACCTACTAATGAACCAATTTTTATTATTGCATATGCTAGTGGTCTTACAAAAAATGAATTCCAAAGACCTTCGTATTCTCCATATACTTTCATTTTATTACATTCTGGCAAATCTTTTATATCTACTTTGTTTTCTTCATATAATTTTGTTGTTTTTTCATCTGTTGGTTTACAAATTATATTTTCTGTTATTGTTTGTCCGGTTTCTTCATTTTTAACTATTTTCCCATCTTTGTCTTTTAGTGTTTGAGTACATCCTGTTAGTGTTATCATTAATATAAATATTAATAATACTTTTAATATTTTATTATTTTTTTTCATTTACTAATCTCCTCATTTGTTATTTTATTAAAAAGATATATCAATTGTTTTTCTAATTCTTGATAGGTTAATTCTAAAGTAGATTTTTTTGCTATTATTATGTATGTTGTTTTTGATTTATATATTTTTGGATTTGTATCTATTATATTTTTTATTCTTCTTTTTAGTTTATTTCTTGTTACTGCATTTCCTATATGTTTTGTAAAAGTTATTCCAAATTTTGTTATTTCTTGGTTTTGTTCTTTGTTTATGATGAAGTATTTACTTGCTTTTCCTTGTCTTTTTTTTATTATTCTGTTAAAATCTTGTGAATTTTTTACTATATTTTGTTTTTTCATAGATACCTCCATAATCAAAAATCCACTTTTTCTAGTGGATTATTATTTTGATAATCTTTTTCTACCTTTTCTTCTTCTTGAATTAATAATACCTGATTTCATACGAGAGAAGAAACCATGTTTTTTCTTCATTTTTCTATTATTTGGTTGAAAAGTTCCTTTTTTCACGTTGTGCACCTCCAATCAATTGATCGGTATTATTGTATATGAAAAGTAGGGTGTTTGTCAATAGTTTTGTTTGTTGTTGCAGGATAAACGCATGAGAAATTTTTAGATAAGTCTATGCTTGATTTTCGAGCATA
>CAVFIB010000018.1:0-16254 GCA_963622385.1 Bacteroidaceae bacterium
ACCTTATTTTTAAAGGATTTAGGAGTGATTTTTAGTACAAAGTGTCAAAGATGGGATAAATAAAAAAATTGTAAAAAATACTTGACAACAAAAATAATTAAGAATATAATCAAAAACAAGTATCAAAGGAAGGTGTCTTATGAGCTGTATATTATTAGAAATCTACTTTTTTTCAATATTTTGCATAGCTGTATTATTTTCTTATTTTTACAGTTCTTATTGTGACGTCATTAAATCTACTATTTAGATTTGTTGACGCCGCTTTTTTTATATTTGGAGGTGAAAAATGAACAATAATAATTTGAAAATCAAGTTGCTACAATATTTGAGATCACAGCTTGATTGGTTAAGTATAGAGAATATAGAATTAGTAGCTTCTGGAAGAACATCAATCGATTTGGCAATTAAGGATATAAAACAAAGTAAAAATAATATGAAAAAAGCATTATTGCCAGATTACTTGTGTGATTCAATGATTGTGCCATTTGAAAAGAATGACATTGAGTATGACTTTTATCAAATAAACTTTAAAAATGGTGAATTTGTTGCAGAATTTGATGATATTACAACTAATGATTATGACATAATATTAATATGTGACTATTTTATTCCTAACAAAAAATTATATGAAAGTATAGCAAAAATCAAAAATAAAAATAAGAATGCAAGTATTGTTCATGATGCAACACATACATTGTTTTCAAAAGATGCAACATTCTCCAGTGATGATTATGTTGTGTGCAGTTTGAGAAAATGGTTTGTAACTACAGATGGTGGTTTAGTTATTAAGAATAGTCCATTTAATATTAATAGTAAAAATGAACATAACAAATATATTTACTATAAAACAAAATCAAGAGAATATAAGAATTTGTACTATAAGAAAAATACAAATGAGATAAAACAAAAGTATAAACAATACTCAGATTTGGCAGAAAAAACATTAAATGATGATTTTGCTTTATATGGAATATCAACAAAAACAGAAAACATATTACTTTCTACTGATTTTGAACAAGAAATAGTCAAAAGAAAAAAGTATTATAACTTGATAAAAGAAAAAATAGAATCATATGATATTATTACCTGTATGAATGGAACAACAGTTGACAATTGTTTATTCACTCTTCCTATAATTATAAATAGAAACAGGGATGAGGTATTAAACCTATTTTATAAAAACTTAATTAGATGTGCTATTTTATGGGAACCAACTCAAAAAAATAAGGGGGTTGATGAAAGCTTCACTAGTAAAAGTATTTGTTTAGACATAACAAAAAACACAAATGAAAAGATTGATAAAGTATTAAAAAAAATAAAGAAATGAGGTAAAAAATATGAAAAAAATATATTTATTAAGTGGTCCTGGCTCAACAGAAGGATTTTCATCTGAAATTATTATCAGATTAAAGAAAGATTTAAAAACAAAAAAAAGTGTGGCATTTATTGCGTCCTCGCCAAATTCATATGATAAAAATGATCTATTTGTATATGGAAATAATAATGTTGTAGGAATGAAAAATCACTTGAAAAAAGTAATGAATGTTGAGAATGTAAAAATTATTGACAACAGGATGAATCGAGAAGAAGCAAAAGAAGTAATACTAAATGCAGATGTTGTTCATTTGCTTGGAGGTGATCCTTTTACTCAATTAGATTATATAAAAAGAAATCATTTTGATGATGTTTTAAAAGAGTATGATGGCATACTTCTCGGAACGAGTGCAGGAGCCATGAATATGTCGAAATTTGGTTATTATTCTAAAGATGAGGAATATCCAAATAGTTTCTTTTATGATGCTCTTAATATTACTGATGTTATTATAGATCCGCATTTTGAAATAGATAATATGTCTCAAAAGAAAGAAGCTGAAAAATTTTCTAAAGAACATACTATTATAGGTGTTCCAAATGCTTCTGCCATTCGCTTAGAAAATAATAAGCTCGAATATATTGGAAAATGTTATATCTTTGCAGATGGCAAGCTAACTGTCGAAAACTAAATGAGGAATTTTTATGAATAAAGAATTACAAAATCAATTATATACATTAGTTGATTTTTTGAAAAAAGATAACAATATTTATGGTATCTGCTTAGTGGGATCAAGTGTTTCAAGCAAAGAATACTCTGATATAGATATATTAATTATTGGAAAAAATTGCAATAAAATAATTGAACATATAGTAGAAAAATTTAAAAAGTACAATACTTATTTTAACGATGATAGTATAAGAATACATGGCTACTTAACAAAGGAACTTGGAATTGCAATATATAATTATAGTAAATTAACAAATGATATAAGTAACTATATAAAAGGAAACAACATAGAACCACAATACAAAAATTGGACTATAGTAGGATGGTTACCAGAGTGTTTGTTTTATGATTTGAAGAATATGATTATACTTTATGAAACGGACAGAAAAATTAGTAGAATAAAAAAAATGATTGATATATATCCACAGAAACTTAAAAAATCTATATTAGAAGCTTGCAATGAAAAAATCAAAAACCTATTAAAAAGAATAGAAAAAGCAGAAAAAATAGAACGTCAAATAATAGAGGCTGAAATAATGTCATTAAATATTAGAAAAAAATTTGCAGAAAGTGAGATATACTTTAGAGGATTTAAGAACATTGATAAACAAATAAAGGAATTGAGCCAAAGCACAGTGAAAGTAAAAAACTTGTTTTATGGTACATGGGAATTGGACGGGATTTTAAAAAATGTTTCGCCAAATGAGTCTATTGAATTACTAAAATATGCTAAAAAAAATGGGATAAATAAGTTTGACACTGCGTTGGCTTACGGAAATGGCAAAGTTGAAAAATTGCTATCGCAAGTATTAACAAGCGATGATATTATATTAACCAAGGTACCGGCAACTGTTAAACCAAGTATTGATTCTCATGATGTACACAAGTATTATCCATCAGGATATATTTCTCAAAAGTTTAAAGAATCTTTGCATAATTTAAATAGAGATTATATAGATATAGTTTTATTACATAATTGGTCATTAAATTGGAATGACATTTCTCCATTAATTGAATTATCTAATTTAAAACAGCAAGGACTAATAAAATATATTGGCATTTCTTTGCCAAACAATTTCTCTAAAAGACTTGATGCGAAAATATTAAAAATCATTGATTATATTGAGGCTCCATATAACATTGATAATAAATGGATATTACAAGATATAAATTATTATAAAGAGCACAATGTACAAATAATACTAAGAAGTTTATTTATGCAAGGTATGCTTGCAAGAAACAATAATGAAATTGTTGAAAAAACTATAAAGAAAGCAAAATCTTTTGGTACATATTTAGTAATAGGCATGACAAATACCCAACAAATTGATGAAAATATAAGATTGATAAAACAAAGTTTTTAGGGGGGAAAAGTAGTGAAGAATAATTATATAGAAAAAGCTAGTTTTAGCAATTTAAAAGTGATTAAGAAAGAAAAAGAATATAAGCTAAATGAACAACCTTTTGGAGTTTTAACTAATGATGAAAATGATCCTTTATTTTCTGTTAGCGTTAGTAATAGTTCTTTAAGCATCGATATATGGTCGGGCTGTTCTTATGGTTGTAAATATTGTCACGTTCAAGGAATATATCATTATATTAAAGATAATAATGGAATGAGAAAATGTCCAATTAGAGATGGAAAGTATGATATTTATGAAATAATTACTTCATTGTTAAACCATCCATTTTTTGAAAAAAATGAAACAATTATTAGTATTGCGACTGGAAGCACTGAACCTTTTGGATCTGCAAAGGTATCAAAAAGTACAATTGAAATAATAAATGAATTAGTAAAAAGAAAGTGCTATAATCCAATTTGGATAGTGACAAAAGCAGGAATTCCAGAACAGCATATACAAGATTTAGTTAATATAGCAAAAAAAGGAATTAAAATAATGATCTCAATATGTTGGGCTGGAAATCCGAAAGAAATCGAACCAATACAAAATAATAGATTTAAAAATATTGAGAAACTTAAGAATAATGATAATATATTTATTGCTTGGTACATGAGGCCTTTAGTAAAAGAATGGGGTGCTAATAAGAGTAATTTGATTAAAATGTTTGAATATGTAAATGATAACTATAAAGATTGTATAGATTTTATCGTTCCTGGAGGTTTAAGGTGGACATCTGGAATAGAATACGCTTTAACTGAAATTAACAATATAAAGTTACCGAATCTAATAAAAAATGACAATAAAAAGACGTTAGATAATAACATTATAAAATTGATAAATAAATTATCATACAAGTATTTTCCAAATATCCCAGTCTTTTACAACTCTTCCTGCGCTTTATCAAATATGCTGCAAAAAAGTAATATTTCGCTGTCAAACAATCGAAAAAATAATGGTTGCAAGTTTTCTAGATGCCCATATATACAAACACAAAGATGCAATAAATGCATGATTATAAATGATTTTAATGAAATTGAAGAGGAATTAAATGGTATGGGAATAAACATAAAATTTAAGATGATAGATTTAAATAAAAATATCATAAAATCAATTCCAGAACTAAACAGTTTTAATTATACTATAAAACAGGTAATAATCAAGAAAATAGCAAAATATCAAAACAAATTAAGTCAGGAGAAATGTCATGAATTGGTTGAATAAAATAGTTGATAAAATAATAGAAAAATATCCAAACGAGGATATATATGTATGTGAATGTGGATTGAGTACAACTGGTGTTTCTCATATAGGTAATTTTAGAGAGCTATTGATAACATATTTTGTTTCAAAAGAACTTGAAAGAAGGGGAAAAAAAACAAAAATAATATTATCTTTCGATGATTTTGATAGATTGAAAAAAATAACAAAAGAAACAGATTCCTCTTTTGAAAAATATATTGGAATGCCGACTTATAGCCTACCATCACCACAAGGCGAACACTATAGTTATGCAGATTACTATGAAAACTTAGTTATAAATGAACTTGGATTGTTAGGAATAGACATGAAATATATTAAACAATCTGAAAAGTACATGAATGGTAGTTATGATGATTATATCAAGATGGTTTTAGATAAAAAAGACAAAATATATGATATCATTACTAATTATAAAACTAAAAAATTTATAGAAAAAAATAAATATTATCCTATTTCTTTATATTGTTCTAAATGTTTAAAAGACTCTACCAATATTTTGAATTATGACAAAAACAATCACAAAATTGAATATGAATGTGAATGTGGATATCATGAAATAAACAATATTAAAGCCTTAAAAGTAAAACTAAATTTTAGTATTGATTGGCCTATGAGATGGAATTATGAAAATGTTGTATTTGAAGCTTGTGGAAAAGGTCATGCAGACAAAAATGGAGCATTAAATGTATCAAGAGATATTTCACAGTATATATTCGGTGCTAGGCAACCTATTAGTTTAGCATATGAATTTGTTAATTTTAAAGGTGTTGATGGTAGACTTAACAAAAACTCCAAACATATTGTTACGATAACTGATGCACTGGAAATACTGCCTAAAGATATGATTTTATGGATGTTTTTAAATAATAATCCTAAAAAAGTATATAGTATTTCTTTTGATGATAGTATAATTAAGTTGTATACAGATTATGAAAAAATGTTAACAACTGATGATGAATCGCATCAACAAATAAAATATATTATAGGTAAAAGTACAATAAGTGCAAAACCAGAATTTGAAAAACTAATTAGATTTTTACCAATAGCAAATTTTGAGATTGAAAACTTAAAAAAATATGTTGATTTTGATGAAAATAATAAAGAGCATCTAAGAAAAATTAAATATGCATATAATTGGTTGCAAAAATATAACAGTAAAAAGTATTGGAAATTAAGTAATAATTTTAATCATGATTATTGGAGTAATATCCCCGAAAATCAAAAAGAAATATTACATATTTTTAGCAACATTTTAAATGGCGAAAATGCAATTAAAGAAACAGAAAAATTCATTAATGAGTTAAAAAAAGATAAAGAAACTTTAAAGGCATTTTCTAAAAATTTCTATAATATGATATTTGGTATTGATGAAGGAATTCCAATAAAATCAATTGTAGAAAATTATAATATTTCAGAAATATTGAAAAAATTAACGCCTGATCAAAAGAATTATAATCAAAATCAAAATGAAATAGCAATATTGCACTTATCTGATTTGCATTTTGATATTAATGACTCAAAAGAAACTTTAGATAGTAAATGGAACGAAATGATAAGCTTATTAAAAAAATCAAAGATAAAAGTGAATTATTTAGTTATAACAGGAGATAGTATCTGTTTCTACAATATGAATGAAAATTTTGATATTGCAGCAAACTATATTAATGATTTGATAGATCAACTTAAAATAAATAAAAATAATGTTATTTTGTGCATGGGTAATCATGAAATGCAAGCTTACGGAGAACAAGATAATATTAGTACTCTTTTTGATGATTTTGACTCAAATATTAAACCAAAAATAGATAACTACAACAAATTTCAATCAAAAATCAATAATAAAGAAATAAAAGATGAAAATGATATGTACTATATAAAAGCATATGATAATTTTACTTTTTTTGTTATCAATTCACTATATTATTTGGATGACAATAATAAGGGCTTATTTTTGCATGATATACAAAAAATCAGAGATGTGCTTGCTTCTTATATACCAGAAAGAGATAAGTTTAAGATACTAATAACACATGCTCAAGATAATTATAGTGATGAGTTAAATAAAAAAACGGATATGTTAAATAACTTTAATATAAGAATTTGCGGGCATAGGCATCCAAAACAAAACATAACGCAAATTAATAAAAGACAACAAATTGATTTGATATCTGGAAATCCTGATGGATTAATTGAAGAAGAAAATTCATATAATTTATATGTATTAAACAACGATAAATTAGATGTGAAGAAAATAAGGTATAGAAAAAAGTGGAATATAGAGTGATATAAAGATTTTTAAACAATTAAAAATCATACTACGATACTTTATAATCAAATTAAAAAAATTGTGTTGAAATATAATTACATTGTTAATTGCTCATACTTTTATATTGTAAAAAAAGAATAAACTATATAAAGAGGTGAGAATATGCAAGAAATAACACTAGTTACAGGAAACTTAGGTAAATGGAAAATAGCCAAAGATATATTTGATAAATATAATATAAATTTATTACATGAAAAAATTAATACTCCAGAAATACAATCAAATGATGTAATAGAAGTGTCAAAATACTCAGCATTATACGCAGCAAAAAAACTTAATAAACCTGTTATAAAATCTGACGTTGGCTACTATATCGAAGAATTAAGAGGCTTTCCAGGGCCATTTTTAAAGTATGTTAATGACATGTTGACTAGTGAAGATATATTAAACATGATGAAAACCAAAAATAACAGAAAAATATATTTAAAAGAATGTCTGACCTATGCTGAACCAAATGGTTTTACCAAGGAATTCCTAAGCATAGAAAAAACAACTTTAGCCACTAAAGAAGCAGGTAATGGTTCTACATTTGATAAAATAGTAATATTTGAAGGAGAAAAACATCCAAAATCATTAAATAGTGAAAAAGACAACTATGAACATTTTAAAAAGACTCTCGATATATATGATGACTGTGCAAAATATTTAATGACAAGAGAAAAAGAAACTGAAGATAATTGTAAATATGACGGCTTATGCAGAACAAAAAAATATAACAAACTCATTACTAAACACAAAAGAAATGGACACAGAAATATGTAAAAAACTAGAACAAAAACTAAAACAAGAACTAAACATAGAGTAGAGAAATCTACTCTTTTATAATGAACCCAAAAAATAAATTGAAAATTCAAATAATATAGTGTATTCTTAATATAAAAGATTGGAGTGTGAAATAAATATGAAACCAAACTATAACAAATCTATTCTATCAGTAAGTTCCTCAATATTAAAACATTATGGTATAAAGTCAAACTATAAATCCCTTAATGAACTAGACATCATTCTAAAAAAGAATTATAAAAATGTTGTTTTCCTAATTTTAGACTGTCTAGGAGAAAATATAATAAACAAAAACTTAACAGGTAAAGATATTTTAAAAAATAATGTAATAACCACAGTAACAGCTGTATTTCCTCCAACTACAGCAGCAGCCACTACTGCTTTTCACTCTGGATTATCTCCATATGAAAGTGGTTGGATAGGATGGATGCCATATTATAAAGAATATGACAGAATGATTGAGTTATTTTTAGGAACAGATTTTTATACTGGAGAAAAAATACCAGGTTTTCTAGAAAATAATGATTTGAATTACAAAACAATTTATGAAAAAATATGTGAAAGAAATACAAACATAAAGTACACAAAACTATTTCCAAGTTTTGAAAAAAATGGTTCAAAAACTTTTGAAGAATTATGTAATAAAATAAAAATAGTATGTGAAAACAATAACAAAAATCTTATATCTGCCTACTGGGATGAACCAGATCGTACAATTCATCACAACGGAACATCCTCAAAAACAACAAAAGATGTAGTAAAAAACATAAATAAAACAATAGAAAAACTATCAAAAGAACTAAAAGACACATTAATAATAATATCGGCAGATCATGGTGCTATAGATGTAAAAGAAGTGTATCTAAATGAAATAAAAGAAATAGATGAGTATTTAAGCAAGCCACCATCTATAGAATCAAGATTTGTATCATTTTTCATAAAAGAAGGAAAACAAAAAGAATTTTATAAAAGTTTTACAACAAAATTTAAAGACAAATACAAACTATATACAAAGCAAGAGTTCATAGATAAACATTTGCTAGGAAAAGGTAAAAAACATAGCAGAATTGATAGTTATCTCGGAGATTACATATTTATTAGCAAGTCCCCACTATCAATAAGATATGCCACAACAGGAACAAAACAAGCACCACATCTTGCTGATCACGCTGGAATAACAAAAGATGAAATGATAGTGCCAGTTATAGCAATTGAATGCAAATAAAAAAGTAATGATAACATGGAATTACCAATAAAGGTACAAGGAGTAGTATATACAAAAACTAATCAAAAAATAGAATACTTACTAATAAAAAGAAATGAAAAAGATGGTGGTTTTTGGCAATCAGTAACCGGCACCCTAGAAGAAGGAGAAACACTTAAGAATTGTTTAATTAGAGAAATAAAAGAAGAATTAGGTATCACAAACATAAAAAATATCTCTAACATAAAACAAATAATACAATGGCCAAAAGAAAATAATTTCATAATCACAGAATATGTCTTTATTGTAGAAATAAACAAAAACCAAAAAATCACTTTATCACAAGAACATACTAACTACAAATGGTGTAATTTCAAAGAAGCCTACCAAACACTAGAAAAAGAAAATAACAAAAACACTCTAAAACTAATAAACAAAGAACTAATAAATTAATACAAAAAAATTACAAAAAAACTTACGAAAAAAATTTTTTTGTGCTATTCTTAAAAAGAACCAAAAAATGTGTGATGAACATTATCATCGCATTATTTTTATGCAAAAAAGGAGGAAAACATGGAAAAAAGATTGCCAAAAAATAACAAAGAAGGACTAATATATGGCCTTACAATAAGCATAGTAACTGTAACTTTAATGGTTCTTTTAAACATAGGAACAGAAAAAGGAATAAATAAAGATTCTTTAATAATTATGTTAAAAAGTATCCCAATATTTGTAGTGCTAGCAATGTTAATAGAAACATTTCTAATAGGAAGAATATCTTCAAAACTAGTAGATATATTTACTGAACCATCAGATGGATTTAATACCAAAATACTATTTAACATACTCTTCTGTGTAACAGGAATGTCAATAACATTTACCTTAATAGGAACCATAATAAACACAGGAATTTCCAAAGAATTAATAGAAAACTTTCTAAAACATTGGCCAAGAAACTTTTGTATTGCTCTATGGATAGAAATACTACTAGCACAGCCACTAGCAAGAAATATAATGAAACAAATTCATAAAGAAAGGAAAAATTAATATGGAAAATCTAATAATAACAATAAATAGAGAAAATGGCTCAGGAGGAAGATATGTCGGAGAACTCCTAGCCAAAAAATTAAACATAAAGTGTTATAACAACGAACTTTTAACAGAACTATCAAAACAAACAAAAGAAAAAATCGAAGACAATAACGATGAAATAAAAGAAAAAGGAAAAATGTACTTCGCAGGAATAGAAACCAACACAAAAAGATTCGAAGCCCAAAGTAAAATAATAAAAGATATAGCAAAAAAAGAATCCTGTGTAATAATAGGAAGATGCGCAGATTTCGTCCTAAAAGATCATCAAAATAAAATAAGCATATTCATTCACGCTCCACTAGGGTCAAGAATAGAAAGAATAACAAGAAGAAAAGAGCATTCCATAGTAAATGCTGAAAAAGAAATAACCAAAGAAGACAAAGCAAGAGGCAACTACTACAACTATTACACAGGACAAAACTGGATAGATGCAAGAAACTATGACATAACAATAGATACAAGTAAAACAGGGCTAGATGGTGCAGTGTTAGTCTTAGAAAAATACATAAAAACAAGACAAGAAAACAAACAAAAAAACATTATAAAATAAAAAAATAACACAAAACAAAACCCTTATATAACAACGCAAAATCTCCAAAAACACCTGCAACCCCCCCAACTCAAATTTGACAAATTCCAACAATTTTGCTAAAATATTTAATTGTCACGTGAAAAAGAGGTGTATATTAATGTTTTACGATGAAAAACAAGCAATAGAAAAAGTTGAAGAAGAACCGTCCCAGATATTTAATTTAATAGATGAAGGACACTTAGAATTAGTAGATAAAATCTTAAGAAAAAAATCTACAGACATCAACTTAGTAAATACAAACGAAGAAGATATACTAAGTTATTTATTAAAGAAAAATCATTACGATTTAGTCTTAAAACACATGAAAAAGAAAGAATGGGATGTAAACCATCAAGATAAAAATGGAAACACATTTGCACATATCCTAGTAACAAAAAAATATCTAGAAGTAATAGACATAATAAAACAACTACACAAAAACAAAAACTTCTTACCAAACATAAGAAATAAACAAGGAGAAACAATCCTAGACAGATCAATAAATAACAGTTATATCTATACAACAGTAAAAATACTAGAAGATGAAAGATTCAACAACATAGACCTAATCTCATTTAAAAATCTTTATGAAAAATATATAAAAAATGATAACTACGGAACATACTCAAAAATGAACAACCTAGAAGTAATAGTAGATAACTTAAAAGAAAAAGAACTACTTCCAAAATTAACAAAAATAATTAACTCATTAACAAACAATTTTGAAGAAGTAAAAAAACTAGTAAAAACTGGAGATATAAAATCTTTAGACAACATGATATATGGAGTATTAAAAGAAAATAAATAGTCAAAAACGAGAAAAAACTCGTTTTTTTATATAACATAATAATAAATTTGACTAACCATAACTTATATTATATAATTACCATAAGGAAGTGAAATAATGCCAAACCACAAACTAAAAGAAGTTCAAAAATCAAAAAAAGTCAAAATAATAACAATTACAATACTAATTATTTTAATCATAGTAATAGCAACAATAACAATAATAAAAAAGGAAAATGAAAAAACAAACCAAGAAATTTTACAAAACATACAAAAAGCAATACCAGATAAATTACTACCAGAAAACTATTCTATAAATGCAGATAAGGAATACAAAATATCAAAAGATCAAGTAAAATATAGTATCCTAAAAGATACATTAAAAAAAGAAAACAGCTCAACATATCAAGTAAAAGTACAATATCCAAAAGAAGTGAAAAAACTTCCGAAAGAAAATAATTCAACTCAAAGCGAAATATCAATAGGTGAAGATACCTTTACCATAGAAATATCAGCAAAAACAAAACAAATTCAAAAAATAACTTTAGAAAATAAAAAAACAATATATAAAAAATAATAACCCAAGATAAATTATTGATTAATTTGTCTTTTTAATTTATAATCTATATCTAGGAAGTGATACATATGAATATGCCAAACTTAAAAGAAGCAAGAAAAAGAACAACAAAAGAAGTACAAACAAAAAACTATAAAATAAATGACGAAAACAAAAAAGTCCTAAAAGATAAAACTTTTTTCCTAAAAACATACGGTTGTCAAATGAACGAACACGATAGCGAAAACATGAAAGGACTCCTAAAAGAACTAGGTATGAAAGAAGTGAAAGACTTTGAAGACGCTGATTTAATTATGCTAAACACTTGTTCCATAAGGGAAAATGCTCATAACAAAGTATTTGGAATGCTAGGAAGAATAAAACACCTAAAGCAAACAAAAAAAGATATAGTTGTAGGAATAACAGGATGCATGACCCAAGAAGAAGTCGTAGCAAACGAAATAAAAGAAAAGTATAAATGGATGGACTTTGTCCTAGGAACACATAACATTCATAAACTAGGAGACATAGTAGCAAGTTCCTTCGAAGAAAGACACCTAACAATCGAAGCCCCAAGTATCGAAGGAGATATCATAGAAAGCATGCCAGTAGAAAGAGAAAACAAATATAAAGCTTATGTCAACATAATGTACGGATGCGACAAATTCTGTACTTACTGCATAGTCCCATACACAAGAGGAAAACAAAGAAGTAGAAACAAAGACGACATTATAAAAGAAGTACAAGAACTAAAAAAACAAGGATACAAAGAAGTAACCTTGCTAGGACAAAATGTAAACGCCTATGGAAAAGATCTAAACACAAACTATAACATGGCAAACCTTCTAGAAGATATAGCAAAAACAAACATAGAAAGAGTAAGATTTATGACATCTCATCCATGGGACTTTACAGACGAAATGATAGAAACAGTAGCAAAATATCCAAACATAATGCCAAGTATTCACTTACCAGTACAATCTGGAAACACAAATATATTAAAACTAATGGGAAGAAGATATACACAAGAAGAATACTTAACCCTGTTTAACAAATTAAAAGAAAAAATAAAAAACGTATCAATTTCAACAGACATAATAGTAGGCTTCCCAAACGAAACAAAAGAACAATTCGAAGACACAATAGATCTAGTAAACAAATGTAAATTCGATCTAGCCTATACATTCATCTTCTCAAAAAGAGTAGGAACCCCAGCAGAAAAAATGCAAGATGAAATAACACAAGAAGAAAAAGAACAAAGACTATATAGACTAAACGATCTAATCAATAAATATGCACTAGAAAACAACAAAAAACTAGAAAACCAAACAGTAAAAGTCCTAGTCGAAGCACCAAGTGACAAAGAAGGATACCTAATGGGCTACACAGATACCAATAAACTAGTAAACCTAAAAGGACCTGAAACAATACTAGGACAAATAGTAAACGTCAAAATAAACGAAGCAAAAACCTGGAGTTTAAACGGAGAATATGTAAAATAAAAACATATTCCTTTTATTTGCACTAAAAAAGATTTAAAAGCATAAATTAAACTAAAGGGGTGTGAAATATGTCTAACTATAGAGAAATCGTAACAAAAACAGTCTTAGGCAAAGGAAAAAAACAATTTACAAACCATTATAGCCTAACACCAGAAGAAAAACCATCAACAATATTAGGATGCTGGGTAATAAATCACAAATTTCAAGGCTATAAAGAAAACAATAAAATAAGAATAAAAGGAACAAGTGATGTCAACATCTGGTACTCATATGATAACGATACAAAAACACTAGTATCAAAACAATCAATATCATATGACGAACTACTAAACGTAACAAAAAGAAGAGAAAGCAACATAGGAAACAATAGTGAAGTAATAGTAGAAAGCCTAAAAGATCCAACATGCATAAAAGCAGAAATAAAAGACGGAAAAATAGAATACGACATAGAAAAAGAACTAGGAATAGAAATAGTAGGAGATGCAAAAGTAAGAATAGCAGTAGACGAAAGTGAAGAAAAATGGGAAGAAATAATAGATGACCAAGAAGAAAAAGATATAATGAAAGACATAGATAACGAAGTAAAAGAAGACTTCATCGAAGAAAACAAATAAGCTTATAAAAACTATATATTTATAGGCTTTTTTTATGGTATAATGAAAAAAAGTATGGAGGTAAAAAATGACAAAAAAACAAAAAAAGAAACTAAATAAATTAATAATATCACTCATAGTTATAGTAATAGCAATTATAATAGGAATATCACAAGGAACAACAAACGAAGTATTACAAGATATAAAAACATTACTACTAGGCATAACAGAAACAAAAACATATGACATAGGAAATATACCGGAATATAATGGAAAGCCATACATAACAATAAACGATAACAAACCAAGCTTCAAAGAAGAAGACAAAACAACAAAATCATTCGAAAAATATAGCAACCTAGATAGTCTAAACAGATGTGGTGTAGCATATGCAAATGTAAGCAAAGAAACAATGCCAACAGAAAAAAGAGGAAGAATAGGAATGATAAAACCATCAGGTTGGCATACAATAAAATACGATAATGTAGATGGAAAATATCTTTACAACAGATGTCATCTAATTGGTTATCAATTAACTGGAGAAAATGCAAATGAAAAAAATCTAATAACATGTACAAGATACATGAACACAGTAGGAATGCTAGAATTCGAAAACAAAGTAGCAGATTACGTAAAAGAAACAAACAACCACGTATTATACAGAGTAACCCCAATCTTCAAAGAAAACAACCTCCTAGCAAGTGGAGCACAAATGGAAGCCTACTCAGTCGAAGATAACGGAAAAGGAATAAGCTTCAACGTATATGTATATAACGTCCAAGAAGGAATAACCATAGATTATAAAACCGGAGCCAGCAAACTAAAATAAATGTCAACTTTTTAGGTTGACAAGCAAAAAAAAGTAGTATATAATACATATCAGATTGAAAGGAGTGAAAAAATGGCAGTAAAAATAAGATTAACAAGAATGGGTTCAAAGAAAAGACCAAGTTATCGTATAGTAGCAACAGATTCAAGAAGCCCAAGAGATGGAAAATATCTTGAATTAATAGGATTCTATAACCCAATAACAGAACCAGCAGAAATAAAAATAAATGAAGAAGTAGCTTTAAAATGGTTAAGAAATGGAGCAATTTTAACAGATACAGCAAAAGATTTATTAAGTAAAGCTGGAATAATGAAAAAATTTCACGAAGAAAGACAAAGTAAATAATGGATTTATTAAACTTAACACAAGAAATAATTCTATCACTAGTAAAAGATAAAGACATAGTCGCAGTGAAAGAATTCCCATCAGAAAACGAAAATGAAGTACAACTAGAAGTACTAATCTCAGAATCTGATATGCCTAGAGTAATAGGAAAAAGTGGAAAAGTAATTCATTCAATAAGGACAATAGTCCAAGCTAGTAGCTACTTAAAAGACAATAAAAAAGTAAAAATTAACATTGATAGTATTTAAACTATTGACAAACACAAAAAAATAAGTATAATTATAAGTGTCCTTAACAAAAGGAACGCTTATCTGGGGAATTAGCTCAGCTGGCTAGAGCGCCTGCCTTGCACGCAGGAGGCCAAGGGTTCGAATCCCTTATTCTCCACCAATATTGATTATTACCCTTGTTTATCAAGGGTTTTATTATACCTAAATGTTTTGAAACACACTTTTCTAAAAAAAAATATGTTAAAATAAACAAAAAGGAGTAATATATGAAAGTAATAAGTATAAAAGAACCATTTGCAACCCTAATAAAAGAAAATATAAAAAATATAGAAACAAGAAGTTGGAAAACCAATTATCGTGGAGAAATCTATATCCATGCCAGCAAAGTAAGTGATAAAACAAGAACACAAGAATTATCAGATTTAACAAAAAATCTGAAAATGAACAATGGCAACATAATAGCAAAAGCAACCCTAGTAGATTGTAAATACATGGATCAAAAATTTATAAAAGAAATAAAACAAAATGAAACAGAATATCTATGTGGATACTATGAAGAAGGAAGATATGCCTGGATACTAAAAGATATCAAAAAAATAAAACCAATCCCAGCCAAAGGAAAACTAAATATATGGAATTATGAAATAGAGACCAATTAAAAGTCTCTATTTTTTTATCTTATAGGAAAGTGCTCGATTAGTTATGAAAATAATTTATTAGCTGTTGACGAACG
>CAVFIB010000019.1:0-16049 GCA_963622385.1 Bacteroidaceae bacterium
TGTTGGCTTCAACAACACAAAACATTTATGGTGTATATGATATGAGTGGAGGAGCATATGAATATACAATGGGTAATACGGTTTCTGCAGATGGAAAAACTATGTTAACTGTAAAATCTGATTTTGACATATATCCTGCTGAAAAGTATTATGATAAATATAGTTATAGTACAAGCGATACATCAAGAACAAGAAGTAAATTAGGGGATGGAATAAAAGAAGTACATAAAGCAGTTTATTATGGTTGGCATAGCGATTGGCATTGCCTTGCGTACTCTAGCCGCCCTTGGTTCCTTCGTGGTGGCTACTTTAAAAGTGAAGAAGATGCTGGGGTGTTCTTCTCTTACGAAAACTATGGCAATTTCGAATCCATCGTTTCCTCTCGCCCCGTAATAACACCAGAACCTAAATAGTGAAAACTTATAAAAAATATATATTTGCTATTAATGATTAAAACTAAGGAGGTAATGAAAATGAATAATAAAGGTATGACTTTGGTAGAGTTAATAGTAACATTTTCACTTTTAATGATAGTGGTAATTGGTATGTTTAACTTGATTATGGATGTTAAAGGTAATCTTGATGATAAAAAAATGGTTAAGGAACTTATTGAATATTCTTCTACGGTGGGGCATCAAATACAGTATGACTTTATAAAAAATAATGTTATTACAATTGCTTATAAGGAATATAACGATAGTGATGCAAATTGGCAAGTTAAACGTTTGGTGAAAAAAGACGGAAAATATGATGTAGACAAAATAACTTTAACTTCTTCTGAAACTGCTCAATTTGATGAAGATGATAATAATAAATTTAAACTGGATAAAACAGTTTTAGATAAGAAATGTCAATCAATTTTTCCATGTGTTGTATATTCTTATAAAACTGATGAAACTGTTAAGTTAAAAACAATAGCTATTAATATTCCTGATACTATTAAGCCTTCTGGAACTCCACAAGAAAAACTTGGGATATACTATAATGATGTTTTTGAGGCACTTCCTTATCAAGAAAATGTTAATATGAGGTTTGCTGTAAGTAGCGAAGAAAATAGTAGTAATTATATTAACTATGATGATGAAACTTCTGTATTTTCCATTAATGTTCCAATTAAAATAGTTGATCAAGAAGGTAATTATGGTTTTAAAGTTGTTAGAATATTGAAAAAACAAGATGCAAAATAACAACACTTATTAAACCATGTGCTATTCTAGATATGAGAAAGGGTAAGTATTTTACCTTTTTTTCGTTTAGTATACTCATTATTTGAAAGTGGATAGATAGTCCTCCGAATGAGATGAAGAACATGGATAGTAATATTTTTATGTTATAGTTTATATCTGAGATTGATAGGTATTTTAGTCCTGTTGTCATTTCTAGTATTCCGCTTATTGGTATTATTAATGGACTTGATGGATCTTTAAATGATATATTGATTATTATTAGAAAGAATGTTATTACTGCGAATATATTTAGGAGTATTTCTAGTGATTCTTTTATTGCTTTGAATAGGGTTTCTATTATGTTTGTGTTATTTATTTTGTTATGAAGGTATTTTATGTTGTTTATTTTATTGTTATCGTTTATTATTACTGATTGATTGTAATTTCTAAATAGTAATCCTGTTGCTATGTTACCTAGGATATGTGATATTAGTATATAGTATCCGATTGTTTTGCTTTGTAAGAATAGGTTTCCTACTGTGTTTACTATGAATAATGGGTTTGAGAAGAATGTAAATGTAAGTATTTTTTCCGCTTCTTTTTTGTTTATTAGTTTTTTGTCTATTAGTTCATTTATATATTTAGCACTGCTGGGGAAACCTGTTATCATACTCATGAAGAATACAAATGCTCCTTCTCCTTTTGTTTTAAATAGTATTTTCATTGGTTTTTTGAATATGTTTCCTAATACTTTTGGTATATCGATTGCTACTAGTATGCTTGATATAATAAACATAGGGAATAAAGAAGGAAATACATTTCTTATAAATAGGTTAATGCTAAAGATGATTGTTCTTGTAACTGTACTTGATTTTATGAATATATTTAGTATTAAGATAAGTATTAACATAATAATTGTTATTGTATATAATTTTTTCTTCATATTTCACCTGTTTTCCTGTTATAATTATATTGGAGAGATAAATATGAAGAACGAGAAAAAAAGTAAATTAATGTCACATTTAGATAAGTTAAAGAATTTTTTTAAGAATCCTAGGGAAGTAATATCATTTTTTTTACCTATTGTAATTACTTTATGTTTACTTATTCCTGTACCATATTATATTAAACTAGGGGGAGGTAGCATTCCTCTTGATGATGAAATAAGTATAAAGGGTGAGCAAGATAAGAAGGGTTCTTTTGATGCTTTATATGTAAAGGAATCTAGGGGTGTTGTCTTTACTTATTTACTTTCGTATATTATTCCATCTTTTGATAAGGAGCCAATTTCTGATGTTGTTATTGATGATGAGGATGAGTCATCGTATAATTATAGAGAAAAATTATATTTTACGACATCCTTAGATGCGGCGACTAAGGTTGCTTTTGAAAAGGCTTCTAAAAAGGTAGAGGTTTCATCTAGTAAGTTTTTAGTAATTTATATTGATAAAAAAGCAAAGACTAATCTAGAGGTTGGGGATGAGATACTTAAGGTAAATAATGAGAAAGTAAATAGTTATAAACAGATAAATGATTTGATTTCAAAGAGTGATAGTGATATTTCTATATTGGTAAAAAGAGATGGTAAGGAAGTAAGTACTACTAGTAGTTTAATAACAATAGATGGTTCTAAGAAGCTTGGTATAGTAATTTCTAATGAGATAAAATATACAAGTGATCCGAAGGTTGATTTTAAATTTAATGGGAAGCAAGCTGGTCCATCTGGTGGACTTATGATAACGCTTTCTATATATAATAAGTTAATGGATTATGATATTACTAATGGAAAGAAGGTTTTTGGGACTGGAACCATAGATTTAGAGGGTAATGTTGGAGAAATAGGTGGCATAAAACATAAGTTAATTGCAGCATCTCGTAAGAAGGCTGATATTGTGTTTGTACCTAGTGCTAATTATGAAGAGGCTTTGAGACTTGTTAAAAAGAATAATTATAAGTTTAAATTAGTTAGTGTGTCTACTTTTGATGATGCTATTAGTTATCTTGATAATAATAAGTAAAATGAGTAAACTATTTAAAAGACATGTGGTTTACTTGTTTTTTATATAAAAAAAATATATAATTATATTGATTGGAAGTGATGTTGAATGAAATATTTTTTTGCAGGAATAGAAGGATCTGGAATGGCTGGACTTGCTTCGATGCTTTTTGATTCAGGAAATGAAGTTATTGGATGTGATGATGCTAAAGTATATTCGTTTACTTTAGAGGAACTTGATAAGAGAGGAATTAAGATTTATAAAGATGCGGATAAATTAACTAAAGATATGATATATGTATATACTTCAGCGATTCATAGTGATCATTATTCTTATAAAAAGGCAAAGGAGCTTGGATGTAAGATGTATGAGTATTATGAAATGATAGGAGAGCTAACAAAGAAATATAATACTATTTCTATATGTGGTACTCATGGGAAAACTACTACAACGGCGATGTTATCTAATATTCTTTATAATACTATTGGAACTAATTATTTAATAGGAGATGGAACTGGTGTAGTTTTAAAGGGTTCTAATAATTTTGTTGTTGAGTCTTGTGAGTTTAATAGACATTTTTTAAATTATTATCCTAAATATACTATTATTACTAATATTTTTTATGATCATGTTGATTGTTATAATAATATAGAGGAAATAATAGAGGCTTTTCAAAAGTTTGTAGAGCAAACTGAGAAAACAGTAATAGTATGTGGGGATAATGAGAATGTAAGAAAATTAAAAAGTGATAAGATAGTTTATTATGGTTTTAATGAAGATAATGATGTTCGTGGTGTTATAAAGGAATTAAGAGAAGATGGAAGTAGTTTTGATGTTTATATAAAGGATGAGTTTTATGGAAGTTTTGATATAAGTATTTTTGGTAAGCATATGATTGAAAATGCTCTTGCATGTATTTATATGTCTTATTTAGAGGGAGTTTCACTTGATGATATAACTAAGTATTTAAAGGAGTTTCATGGTGCTAAGAGAAGATTTAGTGAGGAAAAGATTGGAGATGTAGTTTTAGTAGATGACTATGCGCATCATCCAAATGAAGTGGAGACTGTTTTAAATACTGCAAGACAAAAGTATCCTGATAAGGAATTAGTTCCTGTTTTAATACCATATACAATTTCAAGGACTAAGGCTTTTTATAAGGACTTTGCTAGGGTGTTAAAAGAGGCTGATAAAGTATATGTAACTGATATAGAGCCTGCTAGGGAAAGTTTTGATGATTTTAAAGGGATATCATCTGATCTTATAATAAATGAAATTCCTGGGGCAGAACATATATCTAGTGAAGAGATTAGTAAGTTATATAAGCATAAGAACGCAGTTATTCCATTTATGGGATGTAAGGATCCTACTTGGTTAATAGATGCTTATAAGAAGGGGTTAAAGTAATGGAAATGTTAAGGTTAGTGGTTGGTAAGTTAAAGACTAATTGTTATATTTTATATGAAGATGATAAGTGTTTGATTATAGATCCAGGAGATGAGGAAAATAATATAATAAAACAAATAGATAAACTGGGAGTAACTCCGGTTGGAATTTTGCTGACACATAATCATTTTGATCATACGATGTATGCTGATAGTTTAAGTAGTTTTTATAAAGTGCCAATTTTTGATCATAAAAATTTATTTGAAGGAGTTAAAAAAGTAGGACCTTTTAGTTTTAATGTTATTTATACTCCAGGGCATTCAAATACTAGTATTACGTTTTATTTTAAGGATTATGATATTATGTTTGTTGGAGATTTTATCTTTTATGAAAACATAGGAAGAGTTGATTTACCAGGTGGCTCTTTTGAGGAGATGATTTCTTCTATAAATAAAATTAAAAAGTATGATGATAATATAGTTTTATATCCAGGACATGGCGAAGAAACTTCAATTGGTCATGAGAAGAAATTTAATCATTATTTTAGATAGGAAAGCCTTTTAAGGTTTTTCTTTTGTGATGTTTTTAGCTTGCAAAGTATCATTTTTTTTGTTATAATCTTAGAAGTTGACATAAGGGAGATGTATAAAATGGAAAAAATACTTAATATGGCGGTTGTTGCGCATGTTGACGTTGGAAAAAGTACTTTAGTTGATGCTTTACTTGAACAATGTGGTGCACTTGATAAGGCATTAGAAACTCATCAAATAATGGATAGTAATGATCTTGAAAAAGAACGTGGTATTACAATTTATTCAAAGAATTGTTCTATAAAGTATAAGGATTATAAGATTAATATTGTGGATACTCCAGGACATGCGGATTTTTCTTCTGAAGTTGAAAGAATTATTAAGACTGTTGATACTGTAATATTGATGGTGGATTCTAAGGAAGGGGTTATGCCTCAGACTAGGTTTGTTTTGGAACAAGCACTTAAAAATAATTTGAATCCAATTTTATTTATAAATAAGATAGATAAAAAGGATGCTAGAATAGATGAAGTAGTAGATATGACGTTTGATTTGTTTGTGGAACTTGGTGCTACTTTAGAACAACTTGATTTTCCAATTTGTTATGGTATGGCCAAAAAAGGTATAGCTAAGTGTGAGCTTGAAGATGAGGATAAGAATATTTTTCCACTTCTTGATACTGTTATAGAAAATACTAAGGAATATGAAGGAAGTGAAGGTGATCCGTTGCAACTTCAGGTTTCATCACTTTCGTATGATGATTATTTAGGAAGACTTGGTATAGGAAGAGTAACAAAAGGTGTTATAAAAATGGGTACTATGGTTGCAATTAGTAAGAATGATGGTTCTACTGAGAATGTAAGAGTAAATAAGATTTTTGTAAATGAAGGTATCAAGAGAAAAGAAGTTAAAGAAGCAAGGTATGGTGATATTGTTATAACTTCAACTTCTCCGGATATAAGGGTAGGAGATACGATTTGTGATAAGGATGATATTAATCCACTTCCTCCAATTGTTATTGAGGAACCTACTCTTTCTATGAATTTCTTGGTAAACTCATCACCATTTGCAGGAAAAAGTGGTAAGTTTTTAACTAATAGACATATAAAGGAAAGATTAGATCGTGAACTTGAGACAAATGTTGGTTTAAAAGTTGAGGAGTTAAAAGATAGTGATGGTTACAAGGTTTCAGGGCGTGGAGAACTTCATTTATCGATACTTTTAGAAAACATGAGAAGAGAAGGATATGAACTTTCAGTATCTAAACCAGAAGTTTTATTTAAGGAAATTGATGGTGTTAAGTGTGAACCTTTTGAAGAAGTGCTTATTAATTGTCCTAATGAGTATGCTGGTACTATTATAAATGATTTAAATGAAAGAAAGGGTATAATGAACTTAGTTACTAATGATGATAATTATACAAAACTTTCATTCTTAGTACCAACAAGAGCACTTATAGGATATAGAAGTAGTTTTATAACAAATACAAAAGGTGAAGGGATTATGGTAAGAAGTTTTAATAGCTTTAAACCATATGTTGGTCCAGTAAAAAGAAGAAAAAATGGTGTTCTTATCTCTATGGAAGATGGAAAAACAATGGCTTATTCATTATTTAACTTAAGTGATAGAGGTACAATGTTAGTGGGGCCATCTGTAGATGTTTATAAAGGGATGATTATAGGTATTCATAATAGGGATAATGATTTAAATGTTAATCCATGTAAGAACAAACAACTTACTAATACTAGAGCATCAGGTTCAGATGATGCACTTACTTTGATAAAACCAAAGACTTTTACTCTTGAAGAGGCTTTAGAGTTTATTGAAGATGATGAGCTTGTTGAAATAACACCAGATGCTATAAGGTTAAGAAAAAAGATCTTAGATGATAAGGAAAGATATAGACAAAGGAATAATTAATTTATTCTTTTTTTTTGTTTTCTTTCTTTTTTTCGACACTTTTCTATCACATTAGTATTTTATACTTATATCATGAAAGGAGGAATGAGTATAAGTAATAGTAAAATTTATGAAAGGAGAGATGTGTATTGAATTTAAAGTTGATTGGTTCTGATTGCAGTAATGGAATTAAAATACTTAAAAATATAAAAAAAGTAGAGAGAGAACTAAATTGCTCTTTAAACATAAATGAGGTTTCTTCAAAAAGTAATAAGAATAAACATCTTATGGTTCCAACATTAATGCTCAATAATGAGATAATATCTCAAGGTAGAGTTATCTCACTTAGGGAGTTAAAAAATCTGATAAAACCTCTTTTACCTCAATCTAGTTAAGGAGCTTTACGCTCCTTTTACTTTTTTTCATAAAAATTTCATAAATATAACAAAAAATTATAATATTTGATATATAATATTAATAGCGTAAGGAGAAGATTTATGGAAAAAGAAAGATTAAAAGAAATAAAAGAGGAAACAATAGATAATAACAACAAAGAAGAAGTTTTTGATAATGATGAAAGTAATGAACAAAAAGAAAGAAGATGTATAAAATGTAATAATCTTTTATCAAAAGATGATAAGTTTTGTTTTATATGTGGATCTAGCCAAGATGGGAAGACAAAGAAGAATAAGAAAAAGGAAAAGATAAAGAAGATAAATAGTAATGGTAATAATGATAATAAAAGAATAGTTTCAATTATTATACTTGTTGTGGTACTTTTACTTGGTTTTTGGATTACTTTGTTTATAATTAATTATTTTGATAATAGTACTAATAATGTTAATACTAGTAATAAGAATGTAACAATTGATGATACTGGTATTGCTGATGCTGTTTCTAAGGTATATGATTCTGTAGTGGTTGTAGAGAATTATATAAATGGAAGCTTATATGCCACAGGTTCTGGTTTTGTTTATAAAACTGATAATAGTTATGGTTATATTTTAACGAATAGTCATGTTATTACTAATGCTACTTCGATTAAGGTTGCTTTTACTAGTGATGAAGATAAGAAGATAGATGTGCAAGTAGTTGGATCAGATGAGTATTCGGATGTGGCAGTTTTAAAGGTTGCTAAAAAATATGTAACTCAAGTTGCAGAGATAGGTGACAATAGTAAGATGAGGGTAGGAGATACGACTTTTGCAGTAGGAACACCACTTGATGCAAAGGCTTATTCTTGGTCTGTTACTAGGGGTATTTTATCTGGAAAAGATAGAGTGGTTTCTAGTGGTAGCAGTTATATGACTGTACTTCAAACAGATACTCCGATTAATTCAGGAAACAGTGGAGGACCTTTATGTAATGCTAATGGAGAGGTTATTGGTATTACTAATATGAAACTTGCTTCTGATCAAATAGAAGGAATGGGATTTGCAATTCCTATAGAGACTGCAACATCATATGCTGATAAATTCTTGACAGGAAGTGATGTTAGAAGACCATATATAGGAGTTTCGATATATGATGGTAGTACTTCATTCTTTGGAGGAGATACTTATGTTGTTATAGAATTAGTAGAGAAGAAATCCCCAGCAGATGAAGCAGGATTAAAGGCTGGAGACATAGTAAAAGAAATAGATGGGGAAGAAGTTGAAAACTCTTCATACTTTAAATATAAACTTTATAGTCATAGTATTGGAGATAAAGTAAAAATTAAAATAGAAAGAGATGGAAAAGAAAAAACTGTTGAAGTTAAATTAAAATCAAATGCTAAAGATGCATAAGGAGGATGATAATATAAAAATTAATTATGATAAGTTAAAGGAAATTACTACTATTTTGTTAAATAACTTAAGAGAAGACCTTTTGAAAGCTAAAGATAAAGGTGAAAAACTAGCACTTTTCTATATAAATATTAATAATAAAAAATATTATTATTCTTATAATAAGATTGAAAGTAGTCTAGATGAAATAGATAGTTATAGGGTAGTTAATTATAAAAAGGCTGAACGTTTATTAAAAGCTCAAATTAATGAAACTTAGCACATTTAGTGCTTTTTTTCTTGGTTTTATGATATAATTTTAAGTGGTGGTGTTATGAAGAGATTTTTACCAAAGATGTATAAAAAAGATATCTTTGATATTAATTATGATAAATTGAAAGAAAATGGTATAAAGATTTTGTTATTTGATTTTGATAATACAATAATTGAAAAGGGAAATTATAAGACGAATAATAAAACTAAAGAATTGATAGATTTATTAAAAAAAGATTTTACTATTTATGTAATGTCAAATAGCTTAAATAGGGATAAACTTGATAAAGTGTGTGGAAAGTATGGTATTCCTTATATTAATAATTCAAAGAAGCCATTTAAGTCAGGTTTTAAGAAATTAAAAACAGATGTATCAAATGAAGAGATTGCTCTTATTGGGGATCAATTGCTTACTGATATATGGGGTGCTAGTAGGATGAATTATTACTCAGTTTTAACAGATCCAATAAGTGAAAATGAACTTATATGGACTAAGTTTAATAGAATTCTTGAGAAATTAATAATTAGTTTTAATAAAAATACTATAAAAAGGGGTGAATATTATGAATAAGTACTGTCTTGGATGTGGGGTAAGACTTCAAGATAATAATATTTTACTTGAGGGATATACTAATGATATTAGTAAGGATTTATGTAAGAGATGTTTTAGATTAAAACACTATGGGGAATATGAAATGGTTACAATATCAAATGATGAGTACATAGAGATTATAAAGAATGTTGGTAAGACAAAATCACTTGTTCTTTATGTTGTAGATTTAATTTCTATTCCACAGGATTTAGGTAAAATAAAAGAGTATTTAAAAAATAATAAGATAATATTAGTTCTTAATAAAAAAGATATGTTGCCTCTTTCTGTAACGGATAAAAAGATTATTGAATATATAAAGTTATTATATAAGGATTTGTTTATTGATATAGTTGTTATAAGTGCTAATAAAAATTATAATTTGGATAAGTTGATGAGAGTGATAAAGAAGAATCGTGTATATAAGACTGTTTATGTAGTAGGAAATACTAATGCTGGAAAAAGTACACTTATAAATAAACTGATTGCAAATTATTCTATTGATACTTCTTTAATTACTATATCTAGTATGCCTTCGACGACTTTAAATGAGATAAAAATTCCTTTTAAGGACTTCTTTTTGATTGATACACCGGGACTTGTTAGTAGTCATAATATTATAAATTATATAGATGATGTTAATATAAAGAAATTGTCATCTTCAAAAGAAATAAAACCAAGAACGTATCAAATAAAAAGGGGACAAGCACTTATTTTTGAAGACTTTTTAAGAGTAGATTATATAGAGGGAGATAAGAATAGTTTTACGGTATTTGCTTCGAATAATATAAATGTAAAAAGAATAAATGGTAATAGACATGAAACTTTGAAAAATCTTTCTAGAAAAGAGATAATTTTAAGATATCATGAGGATATAGTGATCGAGGGTTTTGGTTTCATAAAAACAATTTTAGAGGGAAAGGTATATGTCTATGTAGATAAAGATGTTTCGGTATTTACTAGGAGATCTATGATTTAGATTTTCTTTACTTGACAAACAAATGTTTATGTTTGTTTTTTGTTTGTGAAAATCATATGAAAACTCTTTACAAAACCTTGTTATAATTGTAAAATTGTGGTAAGCAACAAGGTAATATCTAGTATGATAATAACTTATAAATTTTTAAGTTATAAGGTGAGGTTTTGCGTATGGAAAAACACAAAAGCGTGCTTCTTGATGAGGCTATTTCATATTTAAATATAAGAGAAGATGGTGTTTATGTAGATGCTACATTGGGATTTGCAGGACATTCTAGTAATATTTTAAGAAGGGTTCCAAAAGGTTTTTTGATTGCTTTTGATAAGGATGTTAATGCTATTTCTTATAGTAAAGAAAAGCTGTCTGAGATAGGAAATAACTTTTATATATTTAATACTGGTTTTATTAATATAAAAAAATGTGTTCAAGAAAAGTATCAAAGTGTTGATGGAATACTTTTTGATATAGGGGTTTCCTCTGCAGAAATAGATGAGGGTAGTCGGGGATTTAGTTATATGAATGATGGACCGCTTGATATGAGGATGGATCTTGGTGCTAAATTAAGTGCTTATGATGTTGTTAATTCTTATGATGTAGATGATCTTGCTAGGATATTTAGGGAATATGGTGAAGAAAAGCATGCTTATAAAATTGCAAAAAGAATTGAAGAACAAAGAAGTATTAAAAAGATAGAAACAACGTTTGAGTTAGTAGATATTATTGATAAATGTTATCCATACAAGGAGAAGAGAAATACTCATCCTGCTAAGAAGGTATTTCAGGCAATAAGGATAGAGGTTAATAATGAACTTGAAGAACTTAAGGTGGCTTTGGATTCTAGTTTGGAACTGTTAAATGTGGGAGGAAGACTTGTTGTTATTACGTTTCATTCTTTAGAGGATAGAATAGTAAAGAATTTATTTAAAGAAAAAACAGAGGTGCCATCTTTGGTAAAGGGAATGCCTAATATTCCGAGTGAACTATTGCCAGATTTTAAACTTGTAACAAATAAACCAATATTGCCAAGTTCCGAGGAAATTCTTTATAATTCGAGGAGTAGATCTGCTAAACTAAGAGTAATTGAAAAAGTAAAATAAAGAGGAGGGATAAATTAAATGAAGAAGAAAAAAAAGAAAAAGGCTGTCAAGTTTACAAAGTTTGAAAAAGTACTTTTTGTAATAACTGCGATTATTTGTTTATCATATCCCTTTTTAAGTGTATTTGCAAAGAGTACATTAAGTGAGATGAATTATAAACTTGAGAATAGTAAAGATGAAATTGCTAAGCAAAGTAAGAATAATGAAAGTTTGCAAATGAAAATAAATGAACTAGCTTCACTTGAAAATCTGGAGGCTGTTGCAAAAAAAATGGGTTTAAGTTATACTAATAATAGTATAAAAACAATAGATAAGTAAGGTGATTGTTAATGAAAAAGAGCAAAGTTAGTAATAAATTGGTAAATATATTTATAATGGTTGCTCTTTTTTGTTTTTTATATTTAGTATATAGGGTTTCGTATTTGGGATTATCTAAAGAAGTAGATGGAGTTAATTTGAAAGAGTTTGCTAGTAATAGAAGTGTTGTTTCTAAAAAAATATATGCTAAAAGAGGAAATATATATGATTTAAATGGAGATGCTTTGGCAATAAATGTTTCGTCTTATACTCTTATTGCGTATTTAGATGAGTCAAGAAGTAAGGGTGAGGATACTTTATATCATGTAAAGGATAAGAAGGAAACTGCTAAGAAACTTGCAACTGTATTAAAGTTAAAGGAATCGGAAATCTATAATATTTTGAATCAAGATGATAAATATCAAGTTGAGTTTGGTTCTGCTGGGAAGGGACTTACTGAACTTGAGAAGGAACAAATAGAGAAGTTAAATTTACCTGGTCTTGATTTTATAGAGGATGAGAAGAGATATTATCCAAATGGTGATTTTTCTTCATATACAGTAGGATATGCTAGTAATGATGAGAATGGTCAAATAGATGGTGAATTTGGAATAGAAAAGTTACTTGATGGGGTTTTATCTGGTACTAATGGGTATACAACATATCAAAAGGATTTAAATGGGTATAAGATACCTGGTACTAAAGAGGTAACGGTAAATGCTATAAATGGTAATGATGTTTATTTGACAATAGATTCGAATATACAATTTTTCTTAGAACAAGCAGCTTCTAAGGCGGCTTCGAAATATAATTTTGACTGGCTTACATTAGTTGTTGCAGATGCAAAGACAGGGAAAATACTTGGTAGTACTCAAAGACCATCATTTGATCCAAATAAAAGAAATATAAAGAACTGGATTGATATCACAGTAGGAGAAGCTTATGAACCAGGTTCAATTATGAAAATATATACTTATATGGCTGCGATGGAAGCAGGAACTTATAGAGGAGATCAAAAGTTTAAATCTGGAAAATATAAAAGTGATGATGGAACCGTTATAAGTGATTGGAATGCTGTAGGATTTGGGAATATTACTTATGATCAAGGGTTTCAGGCTTCAAGCAATGTCGGGGTAATTAATATAGTAAATAATTTTATAAATAAGAAAATTTTGAAAGATTACTTTACAAAAATGGGATTTGGAGAAAAGACTGGTATAACTTTAGCGAATGAAGTGGCTGGAAAAGTAGATTTTAAATATCAAACTGAAGTTTATAATGCATCTTTTGGACAAGGGATAACTACTACTCCGATGCAACATATAAAGGCTTTAACTTCTATAGCAAATGATGGTATAATGCTAGAACCTTATATAATAGATAAAGTAGTAGATGAAAATGGAAAAACTGTATATGAAGGAAAAAGAACTGAGGTAAGAAAGGTTGCTTCTAAAGAGACAACAGATAAAATAAAACAACTTATGTATGATACAGTTAATTCTAATTATGTAAATGCTACTGGGGGAGATTATAGGGTGAAAAATTCAAGTGTAATAGGTAAAACAGGGACAGCCCAATTGGTAAATTCAAGAACTGGAAACTATTATACTGATGACTATAATATGATAAAATCATTTGTAGGAATGTGGCCAAAAGATGAACCTGAAGTGATAATATATGCCTCAGTAAAAAGAGCAGGAACAAGTAAACCAATATCTATGGCTGTAAAAGAAATAGTTAAGAATATGAATAAGTATTTGAATATATTTGATGAAGAAGGAAAAGAAAAAGTAATAAAGAGTACTAAAATTGATAATTATTTGAATCAAGAACTAAAACAAGTAAAAGAAAAAACTAAAAATGTAAAAACACTTATAATTGGAGATGGGAACAAGGTAATTAATCAATATCCATCAAAGGATTCTGTATTATCTTCAAATGAAACATTAATCTTACTTACAAATAGTGATACTTATAAATTGCCTTCTTTAAAAGGATATAGTAAACAAGAAGTGAGTCAAGTATGTAATATGTTAGAGATTAAGTGTACATTTAAAGGTTATGGATATGTAACAAGTCAAAGTATTGATAATAAAGAAATAAAAAAAGGTAATAAAGTAGAATTTGTTTTAAAACAGAAAGATTAAAGGATAAGTAAAGCTAGAGAAACATTTATTAGATTAGTGCTCTAGTTTTATTTTGTATATTTAAGAGTTTAATTGTTAAAAATAATGGATCAAGTAAAAAAATATTATCAAAATTATTAAAAGTTGTATGTTGATAATACTACTTAAAGTGATGTTTTTTCTTAGTAAAAAAGTCAAATTTATATATACAAAATTCTTAAAATATGATAATATTAAATTATCATAGGGGAGGCTAATTGATGAGAACAGGTAAAGTTTTCAGAAAGTGTTTTGTTGTTATACTTTCTTGTTGTTTTGCTATATTTATTCTACTTGTTATGAATCTTTATATAGCTAAAACTATGTTAAACAAAGATAATATTTATGATTTTGTAAAGGATGCTGATATATTTAGTGTATCTTCTAAGGAAATATTAACTTCAAGTAATGAAAAAACGTTAAAAGAGTCAATTGAAAAAGATTTGTCTAAGCTAGATATTCCAGTTTCGGTTACTGATAAGGTTTTATCTAGTAATGGTATTAATAATGTTATTACAGACTATTTTTATGATTATATGAATTATGTTTTGTTTGGTAGTGAGAAAAGTTCTATTTCTAGTGAGAGAATAATGCAAGTGATACAGACTAATTATTATTCTACAATGGGGAAAAATTTAACAGATAAACAGATTATTGGTTTGGAAATTTATGTATCTTCTTTGTGTAAGGATATTGATAGTTTTACATTATCTAAAATAGATATAGAAGTTTTAGGGGTTGATCTTGGTACTATAAGAAAAGTTTCAGTATTTGCATTTTCATCTTATATGCTGATATTATCTTTTTTGGTTATTCTTACGGTTTATATTTTATTTATGATATGTTTAGGTAGTTTTAGAAGAACAATTAAATGGATCGGTAATATAGTGATGGTTGATGGAATTATAATGATTATTTTGAGTTTCTTGGAGGTGTGGTTTTTAAGTATGTTTATGAATAGTAAGGGAATAGTTAATAATTTGGCAATATCTATAGTAGGTAAAAACTATGAAAGTCTTTTACTTGGGGGAATAGTACTTTTACTTATTGGGATAATACTTCTTATAATAAGCTCTGTTTTGCTTAGAAAAGAAAACATAGAAAAATCAAATAAATTGTTAAATGATGTTATAATTAGTGAAAATAATAAAAATATAGAGTATAATAAAATAGATAAGGTAGCTTTAGAAAATGAATTTGATAATGTAACATCAAGTGTTAGTCTTTTAGAAGCGGGAGAAATTCCTTTGTTACTAGTTACTGGTGATGATAAAGAAGATACTTTAGTATCTGATATAGTTCCAGATCAAAATATTCTTATTAAGAATAATACTTTAGAGGAAGATACATTACTAATTAGTGATGAAGAAAATGAAATGGTGAAAGAAGTTATTTATGAAAATAAAACGGAAGATAATGAAGAATATGAAACCGATGAATTAGATACATCATTTGTACTAGAAGAGACAGAAAAAGATGAAGAACCTTTTGATGATGCTGAACCATTAGATATTTCATATGAAGAGTTGAGTAATGAAGATGGTGATATAGAAATAGTAAAAAATGATAGAGATATATTTATGCCAAATGAGGTAAATCCAGTTTTCACTTCTCCTAAAAAGGGAAAAGATATTAAAGTTGAATTATTAGAGGATGAAGAAGAGGAAGAGATTGAACTTTTATAGAAATTTCTTCTTTTTATTTTGAAAAAAAGTAAATTTATATACTTTGTAACAATTGGATATGTTTTTATTTTTAAAATAGAATTTTCCTTATATAAATATTTTGATTTGTGTTAGTGTTATGTATTAATATTTAAATTTGGCCATTTTACAAGCTTTCTTAAATGGTTTATAGTGGAACAAATGAATTCATTTGACAAGAAAATAACTGTTAAAAAGGAAG
>CAVFIB010000020.1:0-15386 GCA_963622385.1 Bacteroidaceae bacterium
TCGGAATTTAAGTCTGTGGAGAATATCAAGAATGATATCTATGAAGCAGAAAAAGTGAATCGTGAGGTTCTCAAGGTAAGTTTACTTATCTTTTGTTCTTTATAGAAAAATATAGTTATTTTGTATAAAATTATTTCCCGGGAAATAATTTATTATATTTTATTATGCATAACTGATAATTTGTGGATTAATAAATCTTATGTTTCACGTGAAACATTGTTAACAGTATGAGATAATGTTAATGTTTAATTATTATATTTGATGAAAAATTGTGAAATACTTAGCTTACACTATACTATATAAATAATGTAACTTTATCGAGAAATAAATGTTTATTTCTGTAGCTAGAATACAAATTGTTAATAACTATTTAATATATCATGAATAGTCTAAAAATGATTATGTTTTGAAATTATATTTATGTCTTGAAAAAAAGTGAAGGTAATGTGTTGTTAATATCTTTAATTTTTTTTATTTTTGTAATATTGATATATGTTTCACGTGAAACATATATTGTATTATTTTTATGAACGTAATAATATAAGAATGTGCTTGGTTGTTTGATGTGAAATGTTATTTTTGTGTTGAAGTGTGTAATAAATTATTTCCCGGGAAATAATTTGGTATATATATATGTTTATGGATGATCTGTGTTTTGATATTTTTATAAGAAAAATGATCATGTTTCACGTGAAACATAAGATTTTGCTTTTGGTGTTTTTTTGAGTTTTTATGAATGTTTATTTTTAAATGTAATGTTTTGTTGTTAAATTTGTATTGTTAATAAGTAATGTTTCACGTGAAACATATCATTATATTAATGGCTGAAGTATTTATTTTTATTGAAGATGTTTTTGAATGTGTGCTATAATAATATTATCTTTTTTGGGGGTGTAACCGTGAATTATGTAGCTTTGTATAGAAAGTATAGACCTAAAAGTTTAGATGAGGTATATGGTCAAAAATATATTGTTGAAATTATAAAAAATTCTGTTATAAATAATAGATTCTTTCATGCTTATTTGTTTTCTGGACCACGTGGAACTGGCAAGACTACTATTGCTAAGTTAATTGCTAAAATTGTTAATTGTTCTAACTTGGATGGATATAATCCTTGTAATGAATGTTCTAGTTGCCAGTTGTTTAATTCTAAGAGTAATCCAGATATAATTGAAATTGATGCAGCATCTAATAATGGTGTTGATGAGATCAGAGCTATTCGTGAAAAAGCTGTTTTAATGCCTAGTGTTTCTAAGTATAAGGTATATATAATTGATGAAGTTCATATGTTATCTGTTAGTGCTTTTAATGCGTTGTTAAAAACTCTAGAAGAGCCTCCTAAACATGTTATTTTTATTCTTGCTACTACTGAGTTGGATAAGGTTCCTGAGACTATTATTTCTAGATGTCAATGTTATGATTTTAAAAGAATTGGTGTTGATGATATAGTTCAATGTTTGAAAAATATATGTGAAAAAGAAAATATAACTTTTGATGATAAAGTTTTGAGTTTGATTGCTACTTATTGTAATGGTGGTTTAAGGGATTCTATTGGTTTGTTGGATAAACTTGTTTCTTTTTCTAGTAAAATAGATGAAAATTTATTTTATGATGTTGTTGGTTTGGTAAATGATGATGTAATTGAAAATATTTATAATAGTATTGTTGATAAAGATATTAAGAATACATTACATTTGATAGAAGAATTGGTAAATTATGGAAAAAGCGTTGATTTGATAACTGAGCAAATGCTTTTGTTTTTGAAAAATAAGAGCATTGCTGATGATTTTTCTTTGGATAATGTTTTGCTTTTAGTTGAGGGGTTTAGTTCTATTAATTATGAATTGAGATTTGCTGTTAACCCTTTGTTGTGTTTTGAAATTGGTGTTTTGAAAATTATTAATAAATTGAAAGACCCTAAAATTATTTCCCGGGAAATAATTTTAGAAGATAAAAGTGTAAATAATGAAAAAAAAATAAAATCAGATGAAGTGGAAGCTAAAAAGGAAGAAAAATCAGTTCCAGATGAATTTATTGAAGAAACTAGAGATAATAGTAATGAGCTTAACTTTGTTTATAAGAACTTTGATGTTATTATCAATAATGCTTTTGCTTTGGCTAATAAGGATTTAAAAAGAGATATTATTAGTAGGTGGCAAGGGTTTAATGAGTATGTTCATAATAAGGAATTTTCTTCTATTGTGTCGTATTTTCTCGATTCTAATGTTGAAGTAGTGGGGGAAAAGGATATTATTTTATCTGTTAATTATTCATCTATTGTTGAGAATGCTTGCCAAAATTTGGCAAAGTTAGAACTTTTATTTAATTTGGTTATGGGTAAGTTTTATAATTTGGCTTTTGTTCTTAGTGATGAATGGGTTGAGTTGAGAAATAAATATGTATCCGACATTAAATCTGGAAAAATATATAAATATATTGAACAAAATGAGGAAAATAATGATATAATTGTTGAAGAGACAAATGATTTATCTGACATTGTTAGTGTTGCTAATGATGTATTTGGTAATGATATTGTTGAAATAAAATAAGGAGGAATAATTATGAATATGCAAGCTTTAATGAAACAAGCTCAGGCTATGCAAAAAGATATTACTAATATAAAGAATGAGATTGATTCTGCTACGTTTGAGGGAAAGAGTTCTCTTGTTACTGTTTCGGTTAAGGGGACTAAAGAGGTTGTTAGTATTAAGATTGATGATACTGCTAAGGAATTGATTTCTGATGATATTACAATGCTTGAGGATATGATTGTTTTAGCACTTAATGATGCCTTTTCAAAGGTTGATAAAAAAATGTCTGAAAAAATGGGCAAGTATTCTAGCATGATGCCTGGTTTGATGTAATATGTATCCTGTTTGTCTTAATGATTTGATAGAGAGTTTTAAGAAGTTTCCTGGAATAGGACAAAAAACAGCAGAAAGAATGGCTTTTTCTGTTCTTTTTGATTTTGAAAATTCAGATGTAGATGATTTTAGAAATAGTTTAAAAAGTGTTAAGAGTGATATTAGGAAATGTAGGATTTGTAATTGTATAACTGATGGTGATTTATGTTTTGTTTGTGAAGATAAGACTAGAAATTCGGATGTATTAGTTATTGTTGAAAATTCTAAAAATTTGTTTTTGTTGGAAAAAATTGGTAAATTTGATGGTTATTATCATGTTTTAGGTGGACTTATTTCTCCTTTTGATGATATTGGTCCTTCTGATATTAATATTGCTAGTCTTGTTTCTAGGGTAAAAGAAGGTGGTATTAAAGAGATTATTTTTGCTATTAAATCTGGTATTGAAGCTGATACTACTATTTTATATATTAAGAAAGTTTTATCTGATTTTGATGTTGTGGTATCACGAATTGCAAATGGTGTTCCAATTGGTGCTGATATGGATTATATTGATTCTTTGACGCTTGAATCTGCTCTTAAAAATAGGAAAGAGGTTTTAGATTAGGAAAAATATCATATATTTTTTTGAGGTGTTTTACTTTGAAGAAGTTATATGGTGTTTTGAAATCTTTTTTGATAGCACCTTTTATTATATATATTTTTGATACTATGGCTGTCGGTGTTGATCTTTATATTCCTATTAATATTGTTACTGTTGTTATAGTTGGATTGTTGGGTGTTCCGGGTTTTGTTATGCTTGTTTTATTATTATTAGTATTTTTTGGTGGTGGATAGTTATGCTAGATAAATATAAGGAATCGCAGAAAGTTTTTTATGATTATTTTATGAATAGTCTTGATAATGGTAGACTATCTCATGCTTATTTAATTGAGACTAATGGTGTTTCTTATGGATATGATTTGGCTGTTGATTTGGCTAAGTTTATAATTTGTAATGGTGTATATGATGAAAAGATTTGTTTTCTTATAGATAATGGTAATTATCCTAATTTTAAGGTTATAGGTAATGATAAGGATATAAAGAAGAATGATGTTGTTTTTTTGAAAAGTTCTTTTTCTATGAAATCTAATGATTCTAAGAAACAAGTTTATCTTATTAGAGATGCTTTTAAGATGAATAAATCTGCTTCGAATAGTTTACTTAAGTTTTTGGAGGAACCTGATTCTGATGTTGTGGCAATTTTGCTTTGTAATAGTACTAGAGATGTTTTATCTACTATTGTTTCTAGGTGTCAGGTTATTAGGCTTATTAATGATAGTAATGTGATTTATAATATTTTTAGAGATTTGTTTGATAAAGATGAATCTATTGATGATTTTGATGAGTTTTATGGTATTTATAGTAATAAATTTTTTGATATTTATAATTATTTTGAAAAGAATGGTTCTTTTATTTTGACTTTGGACAATTTTTATGATTTAAATAGTTGTGTTAGGGAATTTTTGATTTTTGGTTATTATCTTTATTGTGATGTTCTTAATTTTTTAGTTTTTGGGGAATATAGATATTTTTCTGATTGTTTTGATTTTTCTTGTTTTATTTCATGTAATAGTGTTGATAATTTATTTAGGAAGGTTGATGTTTTTACTGATTTTATTGAAAAGTTAAGATTTAATGTTAATATTAATTTGTTTTTAGATAATTTTATTATTTCGTTGGAAGGAAAGTGATGTATTTTGAAAAAGATAATTGGTGCTAGGGTTAGTGATTCTAAGAAAATTAGTTATTTTTTAATAAATGATTTAGTTGTTAAGAAAGGTGATTTTGTTATTGTTTCGACTGATCGTGGGGAACAATTTTGTGAGGTTATTACTGATATTATTGATGTTGATGAGTCTAAGCTTAATGTTCCTCTTGGGGATGTTATTCGTGTTGCTAGTGATTCTGATGTTGTAATTAATGAAAGTAATCTTAAGGATGCTCAAAAGGCTCTTGAAGATGCTAAGGATTTTGTTAATGAACTTGGTCTTGGAATGAGAATTTTGAGTGCTTATTTTACTTTTGATAGGAAACAACTTGTTTTTAATTTTTTGGCTGATGAGAGGGTTGATTTTCGTGAACTTGCTAAGAAACTTGCATATGTTTATAAGACTAGAATTGAACTTCGTCAAATTGGTATAAGGGATAAGGCTAAAATGGTTGGAGGATATGGTCCTTGTGGTAGGAAGCTTTGCTGTTCTTCTTTTTTAGATGATATGAGTAGTGTTTCTATTAATATGGCTAAGAATCAAAATTTGGCTTTAAATCCTCAGAAGATTAATGGTGTTTGTGGTAGGTTGATGTGTTGTCTTACTTATGAAAATGATTGCTATTGTGAGTATAAGAAAGGTCTTCCTAGAGTTAATGAGAAAGTTGTTATCTCTGGAGAGTCTGGCAGGGTTATTTCTGTTGATCTTTTTTCTAGAACTTATAAAGTTGAAACAGAAGATTCAAAGGTTATTGTTGTTAATGTGGATGAGTAGGTGATATTATGAAGATGATTGTTGGTCTTGGTAATCCTGGTAAGGAGTATGAAAATACTAGACATAATCTTGGTTTTATGATTTTGGATAATTTTGCTAAGTTTCATGGTACTTGTATTGATAAGTTTAAATTTAATGGTAATTATACGGAGATTTTTGTTTCTGGTGAAAAGATTATTTTGCTTAAGCCTATGTCTTTTATGAATTTATCTGGTGAGGTTGTGTCTAGTTTTGTTAAGTATTTTAAAATTGATATTAAAGATATTTTAGTTATTAGTGATGATTTGGCTTTACCTTTTTTAAAGTTTCGTCTTAGGCTTTTTGGTTCTTGTGGTGGACATAATGGTCTTAGGAATATAGAGAAGTGTTTGGGTTCTAATGAGTTTAAGAGGTTTAGGATTGGTATTTCTAGTAGTAATGGGGAGGTTACTGATTATGTTTTGGGTAAATTTAGTAAGGGTGATCTTGTCCTTATAGACTCTATTTTACCTAGGACTTGTGATGTTTTGAATGATTTTTGTAGTCTTTCTTTTGAGAGAGTTATGAATAAGTATAATTAAGAGGTGGTTCTTATGAATATTTTTAAGAAGATTGCTGATTTTGAATATAAAAATAACACGGGTATTGTTAATATTACTGGTGGTTTTTTTGTTATTGTTTTGAAGAATCTTTTTGAGAAGATGAATCGTTCTTTTTTGGTTGTTACTTCGAATGAATATGAGGCTAGGAAGCTTTATAATTATTGTGGTGATTCTGATGTTCTTTTGTTTGAAGATGATGAGATTTCTGTAGGTAATGATATTTCTATTAGTCCGGAAGCTAGAATTGATAGGATTAATGTTCTTAATGATATTTTATCTGGTGGTAAAAGAATTGTTTTTACTGATATGCGTGGTTATTTAAAGAGACTTCCTTCATTTGATAGTTTTAATAATAGCTGTATTAGGCTTACTGTTGGTGATTCTTTTTCTTATGATGATATTATTAAAAAATTATGTGATATTGGTTATAATAGATGTTCTGTTGTGTCACAAATGGGAGATTTTGCTCTTAGGGGATTTGTTTTGGATATTTATCCTGTTAATTGTGATAATCCTGTTAGGGTTGAGTTTTTTGGAGATGATATTCAGTCTATTAGATTTTTTGATGTTTCTTCTCAAAAGTCTGTTTCTGATGGGTCTTTAGTTAATATCATTCCTTTTTCTGAAAGGGTCGGGGATATTGATTCTTGTTTGTGTGATTATTTAGGTAATCCTATTGTTATTTTTAAGGATTATGAGCAAATTAAGTTTGCTTATGATAGGATGGTTGTTTCTGATCATGAGTTTAATATTGATACTGGGGTTAATCATTTTGATATAAGGAAATTTAGGTCTTTTGATAGTTTATATTATTTTGATTTTGATATGCCTATTAATATTGATTATGTGTCGTCTTTTGTGTCTTTTGCTGTGTCTACTGTTCCTGTTTTTGGAGAGAATTTTTCTTTAATTAATAAGTATATTAGTGATTCTATTTCTGAATGTAAGACTGTTGTTTTATGTACTTCGACTGCTAGGATAAATGAGTTTTTGGAAGGTCTTTTGTTACCTTATGTGATTACTGATTTTGATGAGATATATGATGGTAAGATTAATGTTGTTAGGAGTGATCTTTCCTTTGGGTTTGAGGTTTCTAAGTATGTTTTTTTATCTGATCATGAACTTTTTGGTAAGAAGAGTGTTAAGTATAAAAAAACTATATTTAGGAATACATCTAGGATACGTGATTTGTCTAGGATAAGTGTTGGGGATTATGTTGTTCATAATACTCATGGTATAGGTATTTATAATGGAATTAAGGTTCTTAAGAAAGGTGGGGTTTTATCTGATTATTTAGAGATTTTGTATGCTAAGGGAGATAAGCTTTATATTCCTGCTTCTAAGATTGAACTTATTAGTAAGTATAATGGTAAGGATGGTTATGTTCCTCATGTTAATGCTCTTAATAGTACTAGTTGGGTTAAGACTAAGCAAAGGATTAGGGAAAAGATTAAGTATGAGGCTAGTCGTCTTATTAAGGTTCAGGCTGAGAGGCAACTTAGGAAGGGGTTTGCTTTTAGTAAGGATGCTCCTATTCAACAACTTTTTGAGGATGAGTTTAAGTATGAGGCTACTTCTGATCAATTGAGGGCTATTTCTGAGATTAAGGCTGATATGGAGAGTTCTGTTCCTATGGATAGGATTTTGTGTGGTGATGTTGGTTATGGTAAGACTGAGGTTGCTTTTAGGGCTATGTTTAAGGCTGTTTTGGATAATAAGCAGGTTCTTTATTTGTGTCCTACTACTCTTTTGTGTAATCAACAGTATGTATCTGCTTTGGAGCGTTTTAGGAATTACCCTGTTAATATTGGTGTTCTTAATAGATTTGTATCTTCTAAGGATATTACTAAGACTTTGAAGGGGCTTTTTGATGGTTCTATTGATATTGTTTTTTGTACTCATCGTGGTCTTAGTAGTGATGTTGTTTTTAGGGATCTTGGTCTTTTGGTTATTGATGAAGAACAGCGTTTTGGGGTTGCACATAAGGAAAAGATCAAGGAAATTAAGTCTAATGTTGATGTTTTAACACTTACTGCTACTCCGATTCCTAGGACTTTACAGATGGCTGTTTTGGGTATTAAGAATATGTCTTTGATTGAGACTCCTCCTAGAAATAGAAAATCTGTTGCGACTTATGTTGTTCCTTTTGATAAGAAACTTGTTAGGGAGGTTATTTATAAGGAGATTGGACGTGGTGGACAAGTTTTTATTTTATACAATAGGACTTTTGATATTGATAGGAAACTTGCTAGTTTGAAGGCTCTTGCTCCTGATATTTCTTTTGGAATTGCTCATGGTAAGATGAATAAGGATCAGTTTGAGAATGTTATGAATGATTTTACTAGTGGTAAGTTTGATGTTCTTCTTTGTACTACTATTATTGAGACTGGTGTAGATATTCCTAATGTGAATAGTTTGATTGTTCTTAATGCTGATAGGTTTGGTCTTAGTCAACTTTATCAAATTCGTGGTAGGGTTGGTCGTAGTGATAGGCTTGCTTATGCTTATTTGATGTATGAAAAGGGTAAGGTTTTGACTGAACAGGCTATGAAGAGACTTAGGGTAATTAAGGAGTTTACTTCTCTTGGGAGTGGGTTTGCTATTGCTTCTAGGGATTTATCTATTAGGGGTGCTGGTGATATTCTTGGTAGTGAACAGGCTGGTTTTATTGATACTGTTGGTATGGATATGTATCTTAAAATGCTTAATGAGGAGGTTTTAAGACTTAAGGGAGAGGAAATTCCTGATTCTAGTGATGAGTCTTTAAAAATTAATATTTCTTCTCATATTAAGGATAGTTATGTTTCTGATGAGGATGTTAAGATTGAGATTCATAAGAAGATTAGTTCTATTGATTCTTATGATAGTTTACTTGAGGTGAAAAAGGAACTTGAGGATAGGTTTGGTCCTGTTGATGATGATTTGTTTGTTTATATGAATGAACAATTGTTTGAAAGTTTTGTTAGTAAGCTAGGAATTGTGCGAGTTTTTGATAATAATATATATAGAGAGGTATTTTTTGATAAGAAGATTTCAGAAATTATTAATTATGAGGAGTTTTTTGTTAAGGGAATAGGTATTAATAAGAATTTTATTTTTTCTTATAAGAATAATATGTTGGGTATTAAGCTTATGTATAAGGATGCTTCTTTGCATGTTGTTATGTATTTTAATGATTTATTAAAGGAACTTTTGTAGTTCTTTTTTTGTGCTTTCAACGCAACAATTGGTAAAAATTACCATGCAATATGTATGCTAGTAAATATTATAATATTATTATAAATTATTTTGGAAAAATAGAATATTTTTTTGCATTTTGTGAAGAATAAACTAGTGAAAGTGAGGTTACTGAATGAAGACTACGGGAGTTATTCGCAGGATTGATGATTTGGGTAGAATTGTTATTCCAAAGGAGATAAGGAAAACGCTTAGAATAAAGGATGGGGAATCTGTTGAGATATTTTTAAATAGCGATAATATAGTCTTGAAGAAGTATTCTCCTCTTTCGGGTTTACCTGATTTTTACAAGGATTATGTTGATTCTATTTATTCTGAGATTGGTAATAGTGTTATTATTGTTGATAGGGACAAGATTGTTGCAGCATCTGGTGATTTAAAAAAGAATTATTTTGATAAGATTATTTCTTCGGAACTTGATGAAATGATTCAAAAGAGGGTTGTTATTAGTTCTAAGGCTATGGTTAATATTTCTATTATTGATGGTATAGTTGAAAATGTTAGTTATGTTATTGCTCCGATTATTAGTAATGGTGATGTGATTGGGGCGGTTATTATTTTGTCTTTTGAAGGGGAAATTGATAGTTTTTCTATGAAAACTGGGGTTATTGCAGCGAAGTTTTTGGGAAAATATATTGAATAGTCTTAGTATATGTGTTATAATTTGTTTTATAAATGTGATGAAGGAAAGTTTAAATAATAGTGTGTTTAAGAGAGCTTATGTTTGGTGTGAATAGGTACATGTTGTTATTTTGTGTATGATTTCTGGAACTGGATTTTCTCGGTTAATACCGTTATTATTATGAGTTGCTTTTTGAATTAAGGTGGTACCGCGGAAATATTTCGTCCTTAGAAATGTTTCTTTTTTTTGTCATAAATTTATTGTAAAGGAGAGTTATGTTTATGAAAAAGTTTTATATTAGTACGCCTATTTATTATCCTAGTGCTAATTTTCATATTGGGCATTGTTATACTACTGTTATTGCTGATGCTATAGCTAGATATAAGAGACTTGCAGGTTTTGATGTTTATTTTCAAACTGGTACTGATGAACATGGTGAAAAGATTGAGAATAAGGCTAAGGATGCTGGTGTTACTCCTAAGGAGTATGTTGATGAGATAATTAGAGATGCTAAGGATTTATGGGCTTCTCTTGATATTAGTTATGATTATTTTATTAGGACTACTGATGATTATCATGTTAAACGTGTTCAGGAGATTTTTGAGAGGTTATATGAGCAGGATGATATTTATAAGGGTGAGTATTCTGGTCTTTATTGTACGCCGTGTGAATCTTTTTGGACTGAATCTCAACTTGTTGATGGTAAGTGTCCTGATTGTGGTAGGGATGTTCATTTAATAAAGGAAGAGGCTTATTTTTTTAGACTATCTAAGTATGCGGATAGGCTTCTTAAGTTTTATGATGAGAATCCTGAGTTTTTGCTTCCTATTTCTAGGAAAAATGAGATGATTAATAATTTTATTAAGCCAGGTCTTCAAGATTTGTGTGTTTCTAGGACTAGTTTTGATTGGGGGATTCCTGTCCCTTTTGATAAGAAGCATGTTATTTATGTATGGCTTGATGCTTTGACTAATTATATTACTTCACTTGGTTATCCTGATGATTGTGATAAGTTTAATAGGTACTGGCCTTGTGATTTGCATTTGGTTGGAAAGGAAATTGTTAGGTTTCATGCTATAATTTGGCCTTGTATTTTAATGGCTCTTAATCTTCCTCTTCCTAAACAGGTGTTTGGTCATGGATGGTTAATTGTTAATGGTGGTAAGATTTCTAAGTCTTTGGGTAATTATAAGGATCCTAGAGAATATATTTCTTTATATGGAGTTGATGCTGTTAGGTATTTTGTTCTTAGAGAGGTTCCTTTTGGAAGTGATGGTAATTTTTCTGAGGAGGCACTTATTGCAAGGACAAATGGTGATCTTGCTAATGTTCTTGGTAATTTGGTTAATCGTTCTATTGCAATGACTAATAAGTATTTTGATGGGCATGTTTCTAATAAGAATACTTATGATGAAGATAGTTTGTTTGAGGATGAAGTTAATTTTCTTAAGGATAAGTTTTGTCTAAAAATGGATAAGTATGAGGCTAATGATGCTCTTGCTCTTATATTTGATGTTCTTAGAAGAAGCAATAAGTATGTTGATGAAACTACTCCTTGGGTTTTATATAAAAATGGTGATTTTGATAGGCTTGAAAAGGTTCTTTATAATTTACTTGAGTCTATTAGAGTATGTAGTATTTTACTTCAACCATTTATACCTAGTACTTGTGAGAAGATATTTGCTCAACTTGGGGTTTCTGATGTTACTTTTGATGATATTAGTAAAAAATGTGAGTTTAATGTTAATAAACAAGAAGTATTATTTGAAAGAATTGTCTAGTAATAGTAAAGTTTGAGTGTAAACCTTTGTGTTTATGCTCTTTTTGTGTTGTATTTTTTGATATTTGTTTCTATAATGAAAGTGCAGTTAGGAATAATAAGAAGGGAGCTATACATATGTTATCTAAGGGAATGACCGCAGTTAATGCATTGGCCGTAGTATTGTTTTTAACTATGATAGTATTTGATTTGACAATTTGGAATGTTTTATATTCTCTAATACTATTTTATTATGTTTTGAAAATTAAAATGCAATAGGATACTTTAGGGTATCTTTTTTCTTTGGGAGGGATATTATGCTTATAGATACGCATTTACATTTGGTTAATGAGGGTTTTGATATTGATAATGTTATAAAAAGGGCAAGTGATGTTGGTGTTAAGTATTTTATTGTTAGTGGTAGTGATTTGGTTGATAATAGGTTAAATATGGAACTTATTGCTAAGTATGATAATATATTTTTGAGTGCCGGATATCATCCTAGTTGTGCTGGTGGTGTTAGCGAGGATGATTTTTCTTTTCTTGAAGGGATTTTTGATAATTCTAGGGTTGTTGCAATAGGGGAAATCGGGCTTGATTATCATTATGGTAAGGAGGATAGGGAAGCTCAGATTGCTCTTTTTAGGAGACAACTTGATTTAGCTGTTAAATATAATCTTCCTGTTGTTATCCATACTAGAGATGCTTTTCTTGACACTTATAATATTTTAAAGGAATATGATCTTAAAGGTGTTATTCATTGTTTTTCTGGTAGTATTGAAGTTGCTAGGAAGTTTATTGATTTGGGATATTATTTGGGTATTGGAGGTGTTGTAACTTTTAAAAATAGTAAACTTGGTGAAGTTGTTAAAAGTGTTGGTCTTTCTAGGATTGTTTTTGAGACTGATTCTCCTTATTTATCTCCTTATAGGGGAGAGGTTAATGAGCCTTGTAATGTTAGTTATATTTGTTCTTATGTTGCTAAGCTTCTTGGTGTTTCTTTGGAAGAGACTAAACTGGTAACTACTGGTAATGTTTGTAGGTTGTTTGACTTAGATATAAAAATGTGATAATATTTTAGTTACTTGGAGGTGGCCGTTTTGGCGAAGAAAAGTAAATTAAAGTTAAGCACTAGTAAACTTGTGGTTGCTTCGATTTTATATATTTTTGGAGTAGTTTTTATATGTGCTGGTGTTGTAGGGGTTATTAGTGTAGATAATCAGACTTTTAAGGACTCTAAAGCTATTAATATAAATATGCATAAAACTGTTTCTACTAAGGAACTTGTTAATTCTTTTCAAAAGTTAGATAAGAAGACTTTATCTACAGTTATGTATAATAGTTTTGAGTCTGCTGTTTCTAATTCTAGGTATTATCCTACTAGTTTTGTTGGAAAGCTTGTACATTATGGTCCGGATTGTCCAGAATGTAGCGGTCGTTTAGGTTGTAATGGTCAAGATGCTAGAAATGGAAATATTTATTACAACGACAAGGAATATGGTAAAGTTAGGATAGTTGCTATGAGTTCTACTATACCTTGTGGTAGTATTATCAGAATAAATGTTAATGCTTATGATCCAGATGGTATGTATGCTATTGTAATGGATAGAGGTGTAAGTGGTAATATGGTTGACTTACTTAAGACTAGTGCGAGGGCTAGTTCTCCTGTTTCGAGTGTAAGTAATGTAAAGTTTGACATTGTAAGATACGGGTATTAAACGCAAATATATGCGTTTTTTTATTGTGAAAAAAAAATATGAAAAAAATTTAAAAAAAAATATTGATTTTTGGTTTTTGATATTGTACTATTGTTATAGTAAAGGAGGAAAGTTATGGAAATGAAGGAAAACAATCAAAAGAAAGTATTGTTATCTGTTCTAGGAGTTGCTATTTTAGTAGTTGCAGTAGTTGGTATTTCATTTGCTATTTATTCAACTAGTTTTGAAACTAATGCTAATTCAATTTCAACTGGTACAGTTATGGTAAGTTATACTGAACCTACTAATGCTATTAATATAACTGATGCTCTTCCAATTGCTGATGCTACTGGTAAAGCATTATCTGGAGCAGGTAAAACTTTTGATTTTACAGTTGCTACACATGCTAGTAATGTTTTAACAATACCTTATGTTGTAACTCTTACACCAGATACTAACAATACTATCACTGATGAACAAGTAAAAGTTTACTTAACTAAGGATGCTACTGATGTTTTAGCTCCAACAAAAGTTAGTGCTTTAGGTGCTGATACCACTCGTACTACATCTAAAAAGCTTTATGATGGTAGTGACAAATATACTGCTACTGGTGAAGCTGTCAAAACTTCTAAATTTGTACTTAGAATGTGGGTTGCTGATGATGTTGATGCTGATACTATCCAAGGTAAAACTTATAAAGCAAAAGTTAATGTTGATTCAGCTGTTACTCCAATTCAATAATTGGATGTATCTTAAAAATTTATGAAAGGAGAAATTATGGAAAATAACAATAAAAAGACTTTAATTCTATCAATTGTTGGTATTTTAGTTTTAGTTATTGCAGTAGTTGGTGTTTCATTTGCTATGTATTCATTTGCTGGTACTGGTACAAAAGAAAATGTCATTACTGCTGGTCAAATCAATTTAAGTTTTGATGCTCAAAATACTAATAACTTCACTATCGAGAATAAATATCCAATGAGTGATGCAAAAGGTGTTGCTTCAACAGATACTAAAGCAGATTTTGCTGTAACTGGTACTTGGGGAACATCTGCTGGAATTACTTTCAATTATGATTTAGGTATTTCTAGCATTAGTGAAGGTGCTACTTTAAAGAGTAATTTTATTAAAATTGTTCTTAAAAATGCTGCTGGTGAACCTGTAGTTGGTACTGCAGATGCTGGTGTTACAATCGCATCACTTGCAAGTAAAGCTGGTACTTATGGTTTAGTTAAGAGTTATGCTTTAACTAGTGGTCAACTTACTACTTCTGGTCAAGTAGATAAATATAGTATCGTTGCTTATGTTGCTGATAATTATGATTTACCAACTGCTACTGATACTACTGGAGCAAATGCTACTACAAGTGCAACTGGAGTAGAACAAAAGAAAGAAACTGGTTCTGAAACTTATTCTTTCAAAATAACAGTTGCTGCTGCTCAAGCTACAGCTTAATGAGATTTAAAACTTCTTCGGAAGTTTTTTTATCTTATAGGAAAGTTCTTGGTTTGTTATGAAAAAAATCCATTAACTATTGACGAACATATGTTTGTTTGATATAATTAAATTATCCAAGGGGGGGATATGTGTATGTATAAGGCTTATAAATTCAGATTGTATTCAAATATTGTTCAAAAAAAGTTAAAATGATAATTAAAGGTAAGAAAAATAATCTATCAAAAAGTATAAGTGAATTATGCATCATCTAGAATATGTAGTCTGTGTGGAAATAGAGATGATGAGTATAAAGATTTAAATAAAAAAGAGTATAAATGTAATAGCGGTGGACTTAAAATGGATAGAGATTTAAATGTTAGTATAAATATAATGAATTAAGGAATAAATATGTATATGAAAGAACTTAGAGTTTAAAAAAGAACAAACAAATATAAAAATAAAATATAAAGTACGGTAGCGACTATCGGAATTTAAGTCTGTGGAGAATATCAGGAATGATATCTATGAAGCAGAAAAAGAGAATCGTGAGATTCTCAGGATAAGCTTTAGCTTGTCTTTTGTTCTGTCAAGATAGTTTTTTTGTTATTTTTCTTTGTGACTTTTAAGTAAAAATGTTACATTAAAAAAGTTCAATTTTAAATTAAAA
>CAVFIB010000021.1:0-15277 GCA_963622385.1 Bacteroidaceae bacterium
GAGGTATCATTTCTAATAATGATAAGGTATCATTTTAAAAAAGGATTAACAAAATATCATAAAACATTGACATATCAATATAATTTATGTATAATAAAGAACGTAAAAAAGGAAAGAGATGTCTAAATCCACCTGATAGCACCAAGCTATAGGTAAAAAGCCAAAATAACTATTTGTTAATATTTTATGGTGGATTAGAGTACATTTCGTACTCTTTTTATATTTTATGGAGGTGTTTAGTATAGCTAAAAAAAGTAATGATTTGTTATGTAATGAACAAATAAGAATTCCCCATGTCTTAGTAATAGGACCAAATGGAGAACAAATGGGAGTAAAACAAATAAAAGATGCTCAAACAATTGCAAACTACGCTGGTTTAGACTTAGTTCTAATTAATGCAAACGGAAATCCTGCAGTCTGCAAAATCATGGACTATAACAAGTTCAAATATGAAAAAGCAAAAAAAGAGAAAGAAAACAAAAAGAAACAACAAGCAAACAACGTAGAATTAAAAGAATATCGTCTTTCTCCTGTAATAGATGTAGGGGACTTTGAAACAAAACTTAGAAACGCTTCAAAATATTTAGAAAAAGGACACAAAATAAAACTAAGTATCAGATTCAAAGGAAGACAAATTATTCACCCAGAACTTGGAGAAGAAGTAATGAACAGATTTGCAGAAAAAACAAAAGAAATAGCAGTAGTAGAACAAAAAGCAAAATTAGAGGGTAGAAGCATGACAATGTTACTAGCACCACTAAAAGAAAAAAAGTAGGAGGTATATTATGGGAAAAAATAAAATAAAAACTCATAAAGGAACTAGAAAAGTTTTAAACATAAGACAAAGTGGTTCAATTACTAAACAAAATGCAGGTAATAATCACTTAACAGGAAAAAAATCTCCAGCACAATCTAAAAAAGCCGGAGCAAAAACAAATCTAAGTAATTCAGATTACAAAAGATTCAAAAACGTAATATAGGAAGGAGTAAAAAAACATGGTAAGAGTAAAAAATAGTGTTGCAACACGTGCAAGACGTAAAAAAGTACTAAAAAAAGCCGAAGGTTACTTCGGAAGTAAACATAGACTTTATAAAACAGCTCATGAACAAGTAATGCATTCAGAAAGATATGCATACAGAGACAGAAAACAAACAAAAAGAAACTTTAGAAAATTATGGATAACAAGAATCAATGCAGAATGTAGAAACAATGACATAAGTTATTCAAGATTTATTGATGGATTAAACAAAGCAGGAGTAGAAATTAACAGAAAAATGTTATCAGAACTTGCAATCCAAGATAAAGAAGCATTTGCTAATCTAGTTAAAATAGCAAAAGGAGAAAAAGTAGAAGCAAAAAAAGCTACTCCTAAAAAAGAAACAACAAAAAAAGAAGAAAGCAAAGATTTAACTAAACTTACAGTTGCAGATCTAAAAGCAATGGCAAAAGAAAAGAACATTGAAGGATATACTTCAATGAAAAAAGCTGAATTAATAGAAGCTTTAAAATAAACATACTAAAGAATTGTAATATCTAGTGCCGATAGGTGATATTATTTAGAACTTAGTAGAAGAAAAAACAAAGGAGGAAATTATATGACAGTAGTGTCAATGAGTTATTTATTAGAAGCAGGAGTTCACTTCGGACATCAAAAAAGAAGATGGAACCCTAAAATGAAAGAATTTATCTATACATCAAGAGATGATATTTATATTATCGACTTACAAAAAACAGTAAAACAAATCGAAGAAGCATATGCAGAATTAAAGAAAATTGCTTCAAACGGTGGAACAGTTCTATATGTTGGAACAAAAAAACAAGCAATGGAAGCAATGGAAGAAAATGCAAAAAGAACAAACATGTTCTTCGTAAATGAAAGATGGTTAGGAGGAACACTAACTAACTTTAGAACAATCAGAAGCAGAATTAAAAGACTAGAAGAAATAGAAAAAATGGAAGAAAATGGAGTATTCGAAGCACTTCCTAAAAAAGAAGTAATCAAAATCAAAAAAGAATACGAAAAGTTAAACAAAAACCTACGTGGTATAAGAGAAATGAAAAAACTTCCAAGTGCTCTAGTTATAGTTGATCCAAGAGCAGAAGAAACAGCAATCAAAGAAGCGAGAAAATTAAAAATACCAGTATTCGGTATAGTAGATACAAACTGCGATCCAGATATGGTAGATTACGTAATTCCAGCAAACGACGACGCAGTAAGAGCAGTAAAACTAGTAATTAATGCTTTAACAAACGCCGTAGCAGAAGTAAATGGAAACGAAATAATAGATTGCATTTCTCCAGAAGATCGTAAAAAAGCACAAAGAAAAGAAGAAAGACAAAAAGAAAACAACAAAAAAGAACAACCAAAAGAAAGTAAAGAACAAAAAGAAGAAAAGAAAACTCCAGAAAAAGCAGAAGTTAAAGAAGAAATAAAAGAAGAACAAGAAGACTTAAATGCAAAAACTTTAACAGAATTAAAAGCTATAGCAAAAGACAAAGGAATAAAAGGTTATAGTACAATGAAAAAAGCAGATCTAGTAACTGCATTAAAATAAAGGAGGAAACTTAAATGTTCAGTGCACAAGACGTAAAAGCCCTAAGAGAAAAAACTGGGGCAGGAATGATGGATTGTAAAAAAGCTTTACAAGAATCAAATGGTAATATGGATGATGCCATCACTTGGCTAAGAGAAAAAGGAATTTCAAAAGCAGCAAAAAAAGAATCAAGAATTGCCGCAGAAGGACTAGCAAAATCCTTAATAAAAGGAAATAAAGCAGTAATCCTAGAAGTAAATTCAGAAACAGACTTTGTTGCAAAAAATGAAAATTTCCAAAACTTCGTAAATGAACTTGCAGAAATCATCATAGATAGTAATGTAAAAACAATGGACGAAGCATTAAACCTAGAAAAAGATGGCGAAAAAATAAGCGACAAAGTAATAGCAATAACTTCAAAAATCGGAGAAAAAATAAGCTTCCGTAGATTCGAAGTAGTAGAAAAAACAGACTCACAAAACTTTGGAACATATTCACATATGGGAGGAAAAATTGTTGTACTTACAGTTCTAGAAGGAGCAAACGAAGAAGTTGCAAAAGAAGTAGCAATGCATGCCGCAGCAATGAGACCACAATACCTAAATGAAAACGAAGTTCCAGAAGAAGTCCTAAATAAAGAAAAAGAAATCATGAAAGAACAACTATTAAACGAAGGAAAACCAGCAGAAAGAATAGATCAAATCATGATTGGAAAAGTAAAAAAATTCTACGAAGAAGTATGCTTAGAAAACCAAATTTTCATCAAAGCAGAAAACAAAGAAACAGTAGGAAAATATATAGCTAATAATGGTGGTAAATTAGTTAACATGATAAGATACGAAGTAGGCGAAGGAATGGAAAAAAGAAACGAAAACTTTGCCGAAGAAGTAGCAAATCAAATGAAATAAGGTTATCAAAAGATAATCTTTTTTTATAAATGATAGAAACAAAAATTCAACAAAACCACCCACAAAAAATAATATTCCTAGATGTAGATGGAGTCCTAACACACGAATATTACTTAAACGGAGTAGAAGAAGACTTAGATGAAACAAAAATAAAAATATTAAAACAAATAATTGATCAAACAAATGCCAAAATAGTACTCAGTTCAACATGGAGAAAATATAGCAAAATATCAATAAAATCAAAAAGAAATCCCTATCAAGTACTAGAAGAACTTCTAAAAAGACAAGGACTAGAAATATATGACAAAACACCAATTCTACATCAAATAAAAAAAATAAATAACAAACAAATAAATGGAATCATAAAACTAGAACACAAAAGAGCAGAAGAAATATTGACATGGTTAGATAATCATAATCCAGAATCATTCGTAATACTAGATGATAATGAGCATGACTTCAAAAAATATGATTTAGAAAGTCATTTAATAAAAACAAGTTATTACGATGGTGGACTAAAAGAAGAACACATACCACAAATAATAGAAATCTTAAACAAAACAAACAAAAAAACAAGATAATATTTAAAAAATTACATAAATATAGTATAATTAACAAAAGGAGAGATATATAATGAATAATTACTTAAACTTAGCAAAAGAAAAAATGAATAAAGCAATAACAGCTCTAGAAGACAAATTTACAAGTGTAAGAGCAGGAAGAGCAAATCCTAGTATGTTAGATGAAGTATTCGTAGATTATTATGGAACAAAAACACCACTTAAACAACTAGCAACAATATTTGTACCAGAAGCAAGACAAATAAGTGTCAAACCATTCGATAAAAGCCTGCTAGGTAAAATAGAAAAAGCAATCTTCGAAGCCAACCTAGGAGTAACCCCAAACAACAACGGAGAAACAGTATTTATCACAATACCACCTCTAACTGAAGAAAGAAGAAAAGAACTAGTAAAACAAGTAAAAGAATATGCCGAAGAAGGAAGAATATCTATAAGAAATATCAGAAAAGAAATAATAGATACAATAAAAAAAGACGAACTACCAGAAGACAAAGAAAGAAACATAGTAGAAAACCTTCAAGAAGTAGTAAACGATTACAATAAACAAATCGAAGAATTAACAAAAGAAAAAGAAAAAGATTTAATGGAAATATAGAACTTACGTTTGATTATATTTCTTTTTTTTGTTATCCTATTTATAGGTGATACTATGGAAAGAATAATCATGCATATAGACGTAAACAACGCATTCCTATCTTGGACAGCACTCTACCTTCTAGAACAAGGATATCAAACAGACATAAGAAATATCGAAGCAATAATCGCCGGAGATCCCAAAAAAAGATCAGGAATAGTCCTAGCAAAATCAACCCCAGCAAAAAGAAAAGGAATAAAAACCGCAGAAACCATATACGAAGCCAAAAGAAAATGCCCAAACCTAAAAATATTCAAACCAACATATGAAATGTACAAAAGAAAAAGCGAAGAACTATTCAATCTCCTAAAAACATATACCCCAGATATAGAAAAAGCATCAGTAGACGAAGGATACCTAGACTACGGAAAAATAAAAAATATATACGGAGACGAACTAGAATTTGCAAAAAAACTTCAAAATCAAATAAAACAAGAACTAGGTTTCACAGTAAACATAGGAATAGCAAACAACAAACTATGTGCAAAAATGGCCTCAGACTTCTCAAAACCAAACAAAATTCATACCCTCTATAAACATGAAATAAAACAAAAAATGTACCCTCTTCCAATCGAAGATCTATTTGGTGTAGGAAAACAAACAGCACAAAAACTAAGATACCTAAACATAAATAAAATCGAAGACCTAGCAAAACAAGACGAATACTCCCTAAGAAAAATCTTCAAAAACCAAGCAAAACACCTAATAGAAATAGCAAACGGAATAGACAATTCCGAAGTAGATTCATCTATCTACATACCAAAAGGAATAAGTCACGAATTAACCCTAAAAGAAGATGCAACTTCAAAACAAGAACTATATAAACACCTAAGAACCCTATCAGAAATGGTATCAAAAAGAATAAGGAAAGAAAACAAATATGCAAAAGTAATATGCGTAATTCTAAAAGACAATAACTTCAAAAGATATTCCCATCAAAAAAAACTAAAAAACCAAGTAAACAGTTATAACGAAATCTATAACTACTCCAAAGAAATACTAAACGAATTCTACAAAAACGAAAAAATAAGACTAATAGGAATAAGATTAGATGATCTAACAGAAGAAAAAACATATCAAACATCATTATTTGACAAACACTCAGAAAAAGACGAAAAAATAGATAAAATAATAGATCAAATAAACGCCAAATATGGAAAACAAGTCCTAAAAAGAGCATCATATATTGATAATAATAAGTTTTAGAAGTATTATATAATAAAGGAGGAAAAATATGAAAAAAATAACAGAACTATATTTAAAAAACAGAACAGTAATACTAAGATGTGATCTAAACGTAAGTATAAAAGACGGAAAAATAATAGATGACACAAAAATAAAAGAAAGTCTAAAAACAATAAACTATATCCTAGAACAAGGAGGAAAAGTAGTAATAATGTCCCATCTAGGAAAAATAAAAACAGAAGAAGACAAGCAAAAATATGATATGAAAATAGTTTATGACAGACTAAATGAATTATTACCAAACAAAATAAGTTTCATTAACGAAACAAGTGGTTCAAAACTAAAAAAAGCAGTCAAAAAACTAGACTATGGTAAAGGGATACTAATTCAAAACACAAGATACGAAGATCTTCCAAAAAACAAAGAATCAGGATGTGACAAAAGACTAAGTAAATACTGGGCAAAACTAGGAGACTATTACGTAAACGATGCATTTGGTACAATCCACAGAATGCACGCCTCAAACTATGGAGTATCAAACTACTTAGAAAGTGCAGTAGGATTCTTAGTAATAAAAGAACTAGATAACCTAAACAGATTAGACAATCCAAAAAGACCATTCGTAGTAATAATGGGAGGCTCAAAAATATCAGATAAAATCGGAGTAATAAAATCTCTAATAAAACAAGCAGATTACATCCTAATAGGAGGAGCCATGGCCTTCACCTTCCTAGAAGCAAAAGGCAATAGAGTAGGAAGATCCCTATTCGAAGAAAAATACATAGATTACTGTAAAGAACTAATAAAACATTACGGAGATAGACTAATCCTTCCAGTAGATATATATGGAACCTATAACCTAACAGAAAAACCAGATGTAATCCTTCAAGATATAGAAAATATTCCAAATGACTTTATAGGGTTAGATATAGGAGACGAAACAATAAAACTATTCCAATCAATATTAAAAAACACAAAAACAATCTTCTGGAACGGGCCCCTTGGAGCATATGAATACGAAAAATTCAGATACGGAACAAACGAAATACTAAAATACGCATCAAAAAACGTAGAAACAGTAATCCTAGGAGGAGGAGACATAGTAGGATGTTCTAACATCTTAAACCTAACAAAAGACATAACATTTGCATCAACTGGTGGAGGAGCAACCCTAAAATATCTAGAAGAACATAACCAACCAGGGCTAAGGAACATGAAATAATGAAAAAAATAATAGTAATAAATCAAAAAACCCATCTAACCCTAAAAGAAGCCAAAAACTACGGAATAGACATAAACGATTACATAAGAACAGATCAAGAAGTAATAATATGTCCAAGTAATATCTACATACCATACTTTGCAGGAAAATACAATTTTTCCTTAGGAAGTCAAGACATCTCTTCCCTAGAAATAACCGGAGAAACAACAGGAAAAATGCTAAAATCATATAACATAAAATATACCTTAGTAGGACACAACGAAAGAAAAAATAACCTAAACGAAACACCAAAAGACATAAACCAAAAAATACTAGAAGCCCAAAAATATAACATAACACCAATTGCAATCCTCGGAGAAACATATTACCAAAAAGAATTAAAAAAATCCGGAGAAATCATCACAAAAACCCTAAAAGAATACCTAAAAAACACAAACGACAACATAATAATAGGATACGAACCAAACTACACATTCAAAGAAAAACAAATCCCAACAAAACAGCACATCGAAGAAATAGTAACCCTCATAAAAAACATAACAAAAAGAAAATACAACAAAGAAATAAAAGTATTATATGGTGGAAACGTATCAAAAGAAAACATAAAAACACTAGAACAAATAAAAAATTTAGACGGTTACCTAATAGGAAGAAAAGCAATAAATATAAAAGTTATAAAAGAAATATTTGATGAAATGAAATAAGTTCGACAAAAAAAGCTAAAAAAAGCTATAGAACTTATTCCTTTTTTGTAGTAAAATAAAATTGCGTGGTAGTATGAAAGGAGAGACTATGGAAAAAATAAAAGTAGTTCTAGTTGACGATAACATAGAGTTAGTTAGAATGATAAATGAATATTTTAGTAGTAATCGCGCAGGAATAGAAGTAGTATATACCGCAAACGATGGTGAAGAAGGTTTAAATATTATCAAAAACAAACAAGATGAATATGATTTAATAATATTAGACTTAGTAATGCCCAAAAAAGATGGAATCGCAGTACTAGAACAAATGAAAAAAGACAAAATAGACAAAAAAGTAATAGTCCTAACATCATATAATAGTGCTGATATGATAAGAAAAACATCTGAATACGGAGTAAATTACTATCTCTTAAAACCATTTGATCTACCAGAACTAGAAAAAAGAATTCTAGAAACATCAAACCTAATAGAACAAGGTAACAAATCAGTAAACCTCTATAAACACAACTTACAAGTATCAATAACAAGCATACTTCATGAACTAGGAGTTCCCTCTCACATAAAAGGATATCAATACATAAGAGAATCAATAATGATAGTATATGATAGACCAGAAATAATCGGAGGAATAACAAAAGAACTATATCCAGAAGTAGCACAAAAATATGACACAACAGTCTCAAGAGTAGAAAGAGCAATAAGACATGCCATAGAAGTAAGTTGGAACAGAGGTAGTTGGGATCTAATGGAAAACATATTCGGTCATAGTATAGATATTGATAAAGCAAAACCAACAAATAGTGAATTTATAGTAACCATCGCAGACAAACTCAAACTAGAGTTTGGAAAAGTATTAGTGTAGTATCCAAGATAGAGAAATAACTCTATCTTTTTATATTAAAAAAATCCTTACACTAACTTGACTATTAAAACCAAATATAATATACTTAAATTAAGAAAATAGTAAGGAGGTACCACTTTATGGAACGAAAAATTATAAATGACTTAATAAAATGGAAAGCAGACTCATATAAAAGACCACTACTAATCTCAGGAATAAGCGGATGTGGAAAAACTCATACAGTTTTAGAATTCGGACAAAACGAATACAAAAACACAATATACTTCGATTGCAAAGATAACCTAGAACTAGCATACGTCGTAGAAAAAAACCAAACAAAAGAAAAACTAATAAGAGCACTCTCTGCAATTTCACTAGAAACAATCCTAAAAGAAGACACACTTATAATCCTGGATAACATAACAGATAAAACCATAACTACCATAAAAAAACTATTCACCGGTGAAGATTACCATATAATAATGATAACAAACGACGAAAAATTCGTAAAAAAACACAAGAACGAACAAATGAACTACAAAAAAATGAACCTAGTAACATTCCAAGAATTCCTAAAATACATGGAAAAAGAACAACTAATAGACTTCATAAAAGACTCATTTAAAAACAACAAATCCATGCCATTTCATACCCTAGCAACAGAACTTTACAATGACTACGTCCTAACCGGAGGATACCCAAATGCCATAACAAATTATAAAAATATGGAAGACTACAACCTACTAGGAAACATCCATGACAAAAACATAAAACTAATAAAATACAAATTCTTAAAACTAGACAATTTAATAGACATAAAAAGAGGACAAGAAGTCTATAACAATATATCAATACAACTCCTAAAAGATAACAAAAAATTTCAATACGGAAGCATAAAACAAGGAGCAAGAAGTAAAGAATACGAAAAATCAATAAAATTCATGATAGAAAATAATATGATAATAAAAAGTACAAGAGTAAAAGCTCTAACAGCACCACTAAGTAAAGCAAAAGACGAAGAAACATTCAAATTATACTACAACGACTCAGGAATTCTTTACAAAAAACTAAACGTAAGTGGAAACAGACTAATAACAAACGAAAAACTCCTAGAACTACTATACGAAAACAACATAGTAGAAACCCTATCAAGAAATGGATTCAATATCTACCATTACCACTCCGGAGGAAAAGCCTTTATTGATATAGTAATCCAAACAAGAACAGGAAAAATCCTCCCAATAGAAATAATCCATGGCGAAGAAAGTGCAAAATCAAAAAGCATGACCCTTTCTATGAGAAAATATAATCTCCCACTAGGAATAAGACTAAGTAGTGAAGATTTCAAGATAAAAAACAACATAAAATATATCCCATACTACGCAGTATTCTGTATAGTAGAAAGCTTATAGAGGTGAATCATGAAAAAAGTAATATTTACAATACTAGATGGATTTGGAATAAGAGAATCTGAAGAAGGAAATGCCGTAAAAAATGCAAATACCAAAGCCATAGATAAACTAATAAAAGAATTTCCAAACTCAAAACTAAAAGCAAGCGGTGAAGCCGTGGGACTCCCACAAGGACAAATGGGAAACAGTGAAGTAGGACACATCACAATAGGATCAGGAAGAATAATAAATCAACCACTACAAAAAATAAACAAAGCCCTAGAAGACAAATCATTCTATAACAACGAAGAAATAATAAAAGGAGTAAAATATGCCAAAGAAAATAATTCAAAATTACACATACTAGGACTATTATCAGATGGTGGAGTTCATTCCCATATAAACCATATATTTGCTCTTATAGACATGGCAAAAAAAGAAAACATAACAAAGCTATATATACATGCCTTTCTAGACGGAAGAGATGTAACTTATAACACCGCAGGAAAATATATAAAAATGTTAAAAGATTATCTAAACAAAAAACAAATAGGAAAACTAGCAACCATATCAGGAAGATATTATTCAATGGATAGAGAAAGAATGTGGGATAAAACAAAAAAATGTTATGATGCCCTAGTAAATAACGAAGCACCAATCATTACAAACTATGAAACAGTCCTAGAAGAAAACTACAAAAAAGGAATATATGATGAATTCATACCACCAACAATAATAAATGAAGAAGGACAAATAACAGATAATGACAGCATCATAGTAGCAAACTTTAGACCAGATAGATTACCTCAACTACTAGAAGCCCTAATAAATAAAGACTTCAATCACTTTAAAACAAAAGAGTTAAAAAACATAAGATTATTAACAATGATGCCCGTTTCAAACACATTAAAAGCTCCATCAGCATTTACACATGAAACAGTAAACAATACTCTAGGAGAAGTCTTATCAAAAGAAGGTTACAGAGTACTAAGAATCGCAGAAACCAGTAAATATCCTCACGTAACACATTTTATCGATGGAGACAAAGATATAAACTTAAAATACACAAACAAAATTCTAGTCCCAAGACAAAACGTCCCAACCTATGACCTAAAACCAGAAATGAGTGCAGAAGAAGTAACAGAAAAAATAAAATATCTAATAGATGATTATGACTTCGTAATAGTAAACTACGCAAACGGAGATATGGTAGGACACACCGGAAACTATGAAGCAGCAATAAAAGCAGTCGAAGAACTAGATAGATGTGTAAGAAACCTATATGAACTATCATTCCAAAAAGATATACTCCTAATCATAACAGCAGATCACGGAAACTGTGAAGAAATGATAGACAAAAACGGAAAACCACATACATATCACACAACAAATCCTGTACCATTCATAGTATGTGATAAAAAATATAAAGTATATGACGGAGAACTATCAGATATAGCACCATCAATCCTAAACACAATAGGACTACCAATCCCACAAGAAATGACAGGAAATATAATAATAAAAGAAAATAACCAATAAGGTTTTTTTTTTATAAAAAGGAGCAAATATGGAAATAGTAGATTTATATAATAATAAAAAAGAAAAAATAAATAAAATATGGGAAAGACAAAGCACCAAAGAACCACCCCAAGGAGAATATAAACTAAATGTACACGTTTGGCTTATCAACGATAACAACGAACTCTTAATCCAAAAAAGAGGAAAAACACTAAAACGTCATCCCAACAAATGGAACTTTACCGGTGGAGCAGTAGATCAAAACGAAACCTCCCTAGAAGGAGCAACAAGAGAACTACAAGAAGAACTAGGAATAAATATAGAAAACCTAGAGTTTCTTCTGTCATTTAAAAGAGAACACGATTTCGTAGACGTTTGGATAGGAAAAACAAACATAAACATAAAAGAATTAAAACCATCAAAAAGAGAAGTCCAAGAAGTAAAATGGGTAAACACACAAGAATTAAAAAATCTAATAAATAAAAATGAATTTGTCCCATCAATAAAACTATACTATTCACTATTTGAAAACCTACTAAAAAAATGTTATATAAATAATAAGAAAAACGATCAATAACAAAGATCATTTTTTTTTGTAAACAAAATCTAAAAATAACACAAAATTCTACCCAAAATAATCCAAAAATGTTAAACTAATAAAGGAGGTATTAAATGAAAAAAGAATGGCAAAATTTTAAAGAAGGAAAATGGACAAAAGAAATAAATGTAAGTGATTTTATCAAAAAAAATTACACATCATACAAAGGAGACGAAACATTTCTAGAAGGAAAAACAGAAACCACAACAAAAATCTGGAAAGAATGTGAAAAGCTCTTAAAAAAAGAATTAAAAAAACACGTACTAGATATAGAAACAAATAAAACATCTGGGATAAATGAATTCTATCCAGGATACATATCAAAAGACGACAACATAGTAGTAGGTTTACAAACAGATAAACCACTAAAAAGAATAGTAAACCCATATGGTGGAATGAGAATGGTTTATCAAGAACTAAGTGCTTATGGATATAAATTAAATAAAGAAATAGACTATTACTTTAATAAATATAGAAAAACCCATAACCAAGGAGTATTTGATGCTTACACAGAAGACATAAGAAAAGCAAGACACGTTGGACTCCTAACAGGACTTCCAGATGCATACGGAAGAGGAAGAATAATCGGAGACTATAGAAGAATAGCACTATACGGAATAGATTTCTTAATAAAGCAAAAACAACAAGACCTAAAAGAACTAACCGGAGAAATGAACGATGAACTAATCAGACTAAGAGAAGAAGTATCCATGCAAATAAATGCCTTAAACGAAATAAAAGAAATGGGCAAATCATATGGATTCGACTTATCAAAACCAGCAAAAAATAGTAAAGAAGCAGTACAATGGACCTATCTAGGATACCTAGCAGCAGTAAAAGAAAATAACGGTGCAGCCATGAGTCTAGGAAGAGTAGATGCATTCTTAGATATATACTTTGAAAGAGATTTAAAAGCAAAAAAAATAACAGAAAAACAAATTCAAGAACTAATAGATAACTTCATCATAAAACTAAGACTAGTAAGACACCTAAGAACCCCAGACTACGATGAACTATTCTCAGGAGACCCAACTTGGGTAACATGTTCGGTCGGAGGAACAACAGAAAAAAACAAAAGCATGGTAACAAAAACAAGTTATAGAATACTCCATACCCTAACCAACCTAGATCCAGCACCGGAACCAAATATGACAGTACTATGGAGTAGTAACTTACCAGAAAACTTCAAAAAATACTGTGCAAAACTAAGTATAGAAACAGATTCAATTCAGTACGAAAACGATGACGTAATGAGACCAATATACGGGGACGATTACGCTATAGCATGTTGTGTATCAGCAATGAGAGAAGGAAAAGACATGCAATTCTTCGGAGCAAGATGTAACCTAGCCAAAGCCCTTCTATACTCATTAAACGGAGGAATAGACGAAATAAAAGGAGATAAAGTCCTAGAAAATATAAAAAAGAACGAAGAAGAAATCCTAACATATAAAGAAGTAAAAAAATCATACTTCAAAGTCCTAGAACAAGTAGCAAAAACCTACTCAGACGCAATGAACATTATCCATTACATGCACGATAAATATGCCTACGAAAAAGGACAAATGGCCCTTCATGACACAAAAGTAAACAGATTAATGGCTTACGGAGTAGCAGGCCTTTCCGTAGTAGCAGACAGCCTATCAGCAATAAAATATGCAAAAGTAAAACCAATCAGAAACAAAGAAGGAATAGCAATAGACTTCGAAATAGAAGGAGACTTTCCAAAATACGGAAATGATGACGACAGAGTAGATAACCTAGCAAAAGAAATACTTGAAAAATTCTACAAAGAACTAACCAAACACAAATGCTATAGAAATGCAAACCCAACTCTTTCAGTACTCACCATAACATCAAACGTAGTATACGGAAAGAAAACAGGATCAACTCCAGACGGAAGAAAAAAAGGGGAACCATTCGCCGCCGGAGCAACCCCAATGCACGGAAGAGACAAAAATGGAGCCCTAGCATCCCTAAACTCCGTAGCAAAACTAGACTACCAAAACTGCTGTAGAGACGGAATATCAAATACATTCTCCATAGTACCAACAACCCTAGGAAAAACAAAAGAAGAACAAATAAACAACCTAGTAGGAATCCTAGACGGTTACTTCATTCAAAATGCTCATCATCTAAACGTAAACGTCCTAACAAGAGAAACCCTAATAGATGCCATGAACAATCCAGAAAAATACCCACTTCTAACAATAAGAGTATCAGGATACGCTGTAAGATTTAACAGATTAACAAAAGAACAACAACAAGAAGTAATAAAAAGAACATTCCACGAAAAAATGTAATGGGAAGCATAAGTAAAATAGAAACCCTAGGACTCCTAGACGGTCCAGGTATAAGAACAGTAGTATTCCTAAACGGATGCCCATTAAGATGTAAATATTGTCATAACCCAGAAACATGGCAAATAAAAGAAAACAATTACACAGAAAAAGAACTAGTAGAAAAACTAAAAAGAAACAAACCATATTATAACAACAGTAATGGTGGAGTAACATTCTCAGGAGGAGAACCCCTAACACAACTAGAATACCTAACAAAAGTAGCAAAACTCCTAAAAAAAGAAAACATCCACATTGCACTAGACACATCCGGACAAACAAATAAAAATCCACAAGAACTATTAAAATACATAGATCTAGTAATATTAGACATAAAACATACAACAAAAGAAGGTTACAAAAAATTAACACAAGGAGACATAGAAAAACAAGAAAACTTCATCAAAGAACTAAACAAAACAAATATACCAGTATGGATAAGACAAGTAATAGTACCAAACATAACAGATAGCAAAGAATACATAGAAAGCCTAAAAAACTATCTAAAAAAAATAAAAAACATCAAAAAAATAGAACTATTACCCTTCCACCACCTAGGATTTAGTAAATACAAAGAATTAAACATAAAAAACCCATTACTAAACACAAAAGAAATGGGCACAGAAATATGTAAAAAACTAGAACAAAAACTAAAACAAGAACTAAACATAGAGTAGAGAAATCTACTCTTTTATAATGAAAAAACATACATATTGTATAAATAAAAAAATTGTAAAAAATACTTGACAACAAAAATAATTAAGAATATAATCTCACGTTTGACACTTTTAGTATATTAAAACCTCACAAATCCTTACCAC
>CAVFIB010000022.1:0-15055 GCA_963622385.1 Bacteroidaceae bacterium
ATGATATTATATTTTTCTAACTCAAATACTTTATTTAGCATACCAAACACCTCTTATTTTTATATAATTATAGCATATATTGTTAGTAATTGCATAAAAAGAAGACGAACTAGTCGTCATTTTTGAATTTATTAGTTTTTGTTTTTATATCTGTTTATGTAGCGTTTTTATAGTTGTTTTTTTAATGTTTCTAATTTTTCTTGTTCTTCTTTTAGTTTTTGTTTGTCCATGTTTACTACTTTTTCTGGGGCTTTGTTTATGTAGTTTTCGTTTGATAGTAGTTTTTGTCTTTTGTTTATAGATGTTTCTAGTTTTTCTATTTCAGTTATTAACAATTCTTTGTTAATTTCTTTTCCTTTTTGGTAATAGTTTATTTCTATGTTTTGTGATTTATAGGAGTATTTTTCTCCTTCTTTTGGTGTGAATAGGTTTTCTTCTTTTATTTTTAATATGTTTTTGTAGATGTGTTCTACTTCTTTTGTGGTTGTTATTTCTATGGCTGCTTCTTTTGTTATGTTGTTTGTTACTTTTAGATTTCTTATGTTTGTTATGTCTTCGATTACTTTGTCTATTAGTTGTTCTTCTTTGTAAATGCCATCTTCTTCGTAATTTGGATAAGTGCTTATCATGATACTACTGGTTTCTTTTATTGGTAACTTTTGGTATATTTCTTCGGTTACGTATGGCATGAATGGATGTAACATTTTTAGTGTTTTTGTTAAGACTTCTAGGAGTACTGTTTTTGTTGTGTTATTTTCTAGGTTTGTTTTTGATAGTTCTATGTAGTTATCGCAGAAGTCTTCCCATATGAATTTGTATAGTTCTGTTCCTACGTTGTTGAATTCATATTTTTCCATGCTTGTTCTTACATTTTTTATTGTTTTATTTAGTTTTGTTAGGATCCATTTATCTTCTGGTTTTAGGGTTTCTTTTGTTGGTTTGATGCTTTCTATGTTCATTAATACGAATCTTGAGGCATTCCAAAGTTTGTTTATGAAGTTCCATGTTGATTTTACTTTTTCTTCATCATATCTTAAATCCATTCCTGGGGCTGTAGTTGTTGTTATGAAGAATCTTAGTGAGTCTGCGCCATATTTTTCTATTACGTCCATAGGATCTACTCCGTTGCCTAGAGATTTTGACATTTTTCTTCCTTGTTTATCTCTTATTAGGCCGTGGATTATACAGTCTTTGAATGGTCTTGTGTTTGTGAAATGCAATCCTTGGAAAGCCATTCTGTTTACCCAGAAAGGAATTATGTCGTATCCTGTTACTAAACAATTATTTGGGTAGTATCTTTTTAGGTCTTCGGTTTCTTCTGGCCAACCTAGTGTTGAGAATGGCCAAAGTGCTGATGAGAACCATGTATCTAGTACGTCTTCATCTTGCTTCCAGCCTTCGCCTTCTGGTTTTGTTTTTCCTACGTATATTTCGTCGTTTCTATACCATGCTGGTATTCTGTGGCCCCACCAAAGTTGTCTTGATATACACCAGTCATAGGTTATTTCCATCCAGTGGTTCATTGTTTTTTCGTATCTTTCTGGGACAAAGTTTACTTTTGTGTCTTTGTTTTTTTGGTTTTCTAGAACTCTGTCTGCGAGTGGTTTCATTTTTACAAACCATTGTTTTGATAGATATGGTTCAACCATTACTCCGGTTCTTTCTGAGTGTCCAACGTTGTGTGTTATTTCTTCTATTTTTATTAATAGGTTTTCTTTCTCTAAATCATTTACTATTTTTTCTCTTGCTGTAAATCTGTCTAGGCCTTCATATTTTCCGGCATTTTGATTCATTGTTCCGTCTTCGTTTAGGACGTTTATTCTTTCTAGGTTATGTCTTTCTCCGACTTCAAAGTCGTTAGGATCATGGGCTGGAGTTATTTTTACTACTCCGGTTCCAAATTCTGGATCTGCATGAGGATCTGCGACTACTGGTATTGGTTTGTTTAATAGTGGTAGTATTACATTTTTTCCTATGTATTTTTTGTATCTTTCATCATTTTCGTTTACTGCTACTGCTGTGTCGCCAAGTAGTGTTTCTGGTCTTGTTGTTGCTACTTCTAGGTAATTATCTTCGTTTTCTAGATAGTATTTTATGTGATAGAAGGCTCCTTTGGTTTCTTTATATATTACTTCTTCGTTTGATAGGGCTGTTTTTGCTTCTGGGTCCCAGTTTATTATTTTTTCTCCTCTGTAGATTAGTCCTTCGTTATATAGTCTTATGAATACTTCTTCTACGGCGTTTGATAATCCTTCGTCTAGGGTAAATCTTTCTTTTGTATAGTCAAGTGATAGTCCTAGTTTTGCCCATTGGTCTCTTATATTTTTTGCATATTGTTCTTTCCATGACCATGCTTGTTTTAGGAATCCTTCTCTTCCTAGTTCGTATTTATTTATGCCTTCGCTTTTTAGTTTTGCTACTACTTTGGCTTCGGTTGCTATAGCTGCATGATCCATTCCTGGTAACCATAGAGCATCATATCCGTCCATTCTTTTATATCTAATTATTATATCTTGAATAGTTGTGTCCCAAGCATGTCCTAGATGTAATTTTCCTGTTACATTTGGGGGTGGTAATACTATACAGTATGGTTTTTTTGATTTATCTCCGCTTTGGAAGTATTTTCCTTCTAGCCATTTTTTATATTTTCCTTCTTCTACTTGTTTGTGATTATATTTTTTTTCTAACATTTTATTCTCTCCTTTAAATAGTTTTTTGCGTAGTCAAAGTATTCTTTATACTTTTCTTTGTCTTTTAGATTGTTATAGAAATTATCTATTATTTTATTATCTAATATGTATTTTATTGATTCGTTATAGTTTAAATCAAATATTAATGCTAGATATGATATTATTTTTTCACTTTCTGTTTTTTTACCTAGTAATGCACTTGTTTTTATTTGTTTATTGTTATAGAATTCTTGTTTTATTTCATTTCTTATTGTTGTTTGGTCTTTTGTTAGATCTAGTGCTTTGGTTGTTAATAGTTTTTGTGATGCTGCATATAGTATATCTATTTTGTCTGCATCTCTTATTAGTTTTGCATGCATTAGTTCTTCTTGTGATAGGTTATCTTCTACTTTGTATTTGTTATGGTTTATAATGCTTTTTTCTATAATATGATAATATTTTTCTTTTATTGGTATTTGTTTGATGAGATTTTGTTTGAATAGTATTTCTACTCCATAATCTCCGTGATCAAATGTTTTTTTATCGTTAAAGCTATCGTATCTTTTGTCTTGTTCGAATCTTCCTATGTCATGATAGAGTCCTATTATTTTTGCTAGTTCTTTATCTGTTTTTGATAGGTTTAGTTTGTTTGATAGGTATTCTGAGTTTTTCATGACTCGATATGAGTGGTTGTATTTATATTTTATATCTTGATCTGTCATATCGTAGTTTTTTATATAGTTTTCTAGGGCTTTATTCATTTAATTCCTCCTTTGTTTATAAAAAAACGATTACATATCCAAAGGACGATGTAATCGTGGTACCACCTTAATTTGTAACTTTTGTTACCTTGTTTGTATATAACGCATACTTACGGATTATTTTACTTTTTTCGAATAATCAACTTCCAAGCTACATTCGGTTACTTTGTATGTTAGTTTACACCTTTCACTAACTCTCTTTGATACTTGGTAACTTACTCCTCTTGTTCTTTGTTTTTAAAAGTTGTTTCCTAGTGTTGATATTTCTCCTGCTACTAGAAATATAACCATAAAGATAACAAATGCTAATATTAGGAAAGCCATTAATCCCCATCCATGGTTGTTAAGTTTCATTTTACACCTCTTTTATATCTTTTATACAAGAGACTGCTGCTAGGGCTCCATCTGATGTTGCTGTTACTATTTGGAATGCTTCTTTTTTTACTACGTCACCTGCAGCATATATTCCTTTTATTTTGGTTCTTTTTTCGTTATCTACCTTAATATAACCCTTTTCGTCTAAAATTTCAAGGTTTTTTAGAAATTTTGTTGCAGGTTCGTATCCTATGAAGATGAAACATGCTTTTGTTTTTAATATTTCTTTATTACTTAGTGTTACTGATTCTAGAATTCCTTCTTTTTCATTAAAGCTTTCTACTGTAGTGTTATAGATTGCTTTTATATTGTTTTTGGTTTTTATTCTTTCTATTAGAATGTTATCTCCCTTTAGAGTTGGTCCTCTGTTTATTATTGTTACTGTTTTACATATATCGGATAGGTATAAGGATTCTTCTAGAGCACTATTGCCTGCTCCTATTATTGAGACGTCTTCATTTTTGTAAAGGTTTCCGTCACATAATGAACAGAAACTTATTCCTTTTCCTTCTAGGCTTCTTGAGCTTTTACCTGATAGTTTTTTTGGACTTCTTCCTATTGCTATGATTATATGTGTTGTTTCGATTGTTTCTCCATTTTTTAATGTTATTATTTTTGTATCGTTGTTCAACTTTATGTTTGTTACTTCTTTGAAGATTTGTTTTATGTTTAGGTTATTGATCTGATCATAGAATTTCATTGCTAAATCTGGTCCTGTTATGGACTGATATCCTGGGTAGTTTTCTATTAATGATGATTTATTTAGTTGTCCTCCTGGGACTTCTTTTTCTATTATAGCACAGTTTAAGTTTGCTCTTTTTAGGTAGATTGCAGCGGTTATGCCTGCTGGACCTGCCCCAATTATAATCACATCGTATTTATTGTTCATTGTTTTCATTCCTTTCTTTTAGTCTATTTATTCTTGTATCTTTTTTCTTTCTTAATACGAGATATAATCCTAGAAGAAATAATAGTATTGATACTAGTTGTGCTATTTTTATTTTTCCTAACATAAGAGAGTCTGTTCTTAGACTTTCTATAAAGAATCTAATGAATGAATACCACATGAAGTAAATTCCTGTTAGTTGTCCTGGTTTTAGTTTTAGTTTTTTTCTTAATAAGATTAGCATTATAAATCCTAGGATATCCCATACTGATTCGTAATAAAATGTTGGATGATAGTATTTTCCTTCTATATTCATTCCATTTATTATGAAGTTTGGTATGTTTAGGTTTTCTAATGTTTCTTTTGCTACTTCTGGTCCATGTGCTTCACTATTAAAGAAGTTGCCCCATCTTCCTATTGCTTGTGCTAAAATTAGTGATGGTACTGCTAGATCTAGTAGTTTTAGGGGATTTTTTTTGTGTTTTTTTGAGTAGTATATAAACCAGATTAATCCTGTGATAATTGCTCCATGGATTGCTAGCCCTCCATTCCATATTTCTATTATTTGAATGGGATCTTTTAGGTAGTAATCTAGGTTGAATAATACGTAATATATTCTTGCTCCTAAAATGCCTAGAATTGCTCCGTAGAAAATTAGGTTTGAAAGGAATGTTTCTTCGTATCCTTGTTTTTTTGCTGATTTTATAAATATGAATGATCCTGTTAGGATTGCTATTAGCATTGTTATTGAATACCAATATATTGATATTGGACCTATTTCTATTAATACTGGATTCATGTATAAGCTCCTTTATTTTGTTTCTTGTAATATTTTATTTAAATATTTTCCTGTATATGACTCTTTTATTTGTGCTACTTGTTCTGGGGTTCCTTTGGCGATTATTTCTCCACCTCCGTCTCCACCTTCTGGACCTAGGTCTATTATGTAATCTGCGACTTTTATCATATCTAGGTTGTGTTCTATTACTATAACACTATCCTTATTATCTACTATTTTTTTGATTATTGCAAGGAGCTTTTTTATGTCGTGTTGGTGTAATCCTGTTGTTGGTTCGTCCATGACAAATAGTGTTTTTCCTGTTGGTTTTTTTTGTAATTCTTTTGCTAGTTTTACGCGGGATGCTTCTCCTCCGGATAGGGTTGGTGCTGGTTGTCCTAGTTTTATGTATCCTAGTCCTACGTCTTCTAATACTTTTAGTTTTCTTTTTATTTTTGGTACGTTTTCAAAGAATTTTATTGCTTCACTTACCCTCATTTCTAATACTTCATAGATATTTTTTTCTTTGAATTTTATTTTTAGGCTTTCTGTGTTATATCTTTTTCCATGACAAATTTCACATGGTACATATACATCTGGCAAGAAATGCATTTCTATTTTTTTTACTCCATCACCACGACAGGCTTCGCATCTGCCTCCTTTTACGTTGAATGAGAATCTGCTTTTGTCGTATCCTAACATTTTGGCTTCTTTTGTTTCTGAGAATATTTCTCTTATATCGTCAAAGACTCCTGTATAGGTTGCAGGGTTAGATCTTGGTGTTCTTCCTATTGGGTTTTGGGATATGTGTACTATTTTGTCGATGTTTTCTAATCCTTTTACTTGTTTGTATTCTCCTGGTTTTTCTTTTGAGTCGTAAACGTGTTTATAGAGTATTTTTGTTAAAATTTGATTTACTAATGTACTTTTCCCTGAGCCTGATACTCCTGTTACACAAGTGAATGTTCCTAGTGGGAATTTTACGTTTATGTTTTTTAGGTTGTTTTCTTTTGCTCCTTTTATTTCTATGTATTTTCCTGTTCCTTTTCTTCTTGTTTTTGGTACTGCAATACATTCTTTTCCACTTAAATAGCGTCCTGTAAGACTATTTTCGTCATTTGCTACTTCTTCTGGAGTTCCTTGTGAGATTATTTGTCCTCCTTGGTCTCCAGCTAGTGGGCCTATATCTACTAGGTAATCACATTTTTTCATTGTGTCTGTGTCGTGTTCTACTACTATTAAGGTGTTCCCTAGATCTCTCATACTTAGCATTGTGTCTATTAACCTATCGTTATCTCTTTGGTGAAGCCCTATGCTTGGTTCATCTAGTACATAAAGTACTCCTGTTAGGCGTGTTCCTACTTGGGTTGCTAGTCTTATTCTTTGTGCTTCTCCTCCGGATAGGGTTCCGGCATTTCTACTTAGTGTTAGATAGTCTAATCCTACGTTTATTAAGAAACTTAGTCTATCTTTTATTTCTGTTACTATCATTTTTGATATTTCTTGTTTTTCTTCGGATAGTTTTAGATTTGTGATGAAATCATACATTTTGGAAATACTTAATTTTGTTACTTCGTAGATGTTTTTATTATTTATTAGTACTGATAGGACTTCTTTTTTTAATCTTGCTCCTTTACATGTTGGGCATTCTAGTTCTACCATATATTTTTCTAACCATTCTCTTATCCAAGTGCTACTTGTTTCCATGTATCTTCTTTCTAGGTTTGTTATTATTCCTTCGAATGTTCCGTAATTATCTGAAAGATGTCCGTTTTTGCTTCTGTAATGGAAGTGAATTAGATCATTTGTTCCATATAAAATCATGTCTAATTCTTTTTTTGTGAAATCTTTTATTTTTTTGTTTAGATCTATATTGTAGTGATCGCAAAAGTTTTGGAGTTTTAGGAAATTTATGTTTTCTATGTCATCTCCGAATGGGACTATTCCTCCTTCTTTGATTGTTTTGTTTTTGTCTGGTATTACTAGATCTTTGTCCATGACTAGTTTTACTCCTAAACCTTTACAATCTGGACATGCTCCGTATGGGGCATTAAAACTGAATGTTCTTGGTTCTAATTCATTTAGTGAAAAATTACAATGTGGACATGAGAAGTTTTCTGAGAATACTTGTTTTTCTTTTCCTGGTATTTCTACGAATACTTTTCCGTTTGATAGTTTTGTTCCTGTTTCTAATGATTCATATAATCTTGATTTTATTCCTTCTTTTATTACTAATCTGTCTATGATGACTTCTATGTTGTGTTTTTTGTTTTTTTCTAGGTCTATATCTTCGCTTAGATCATATTCTTTACTATCTATGTTTACTCTTACATATCCATTTTTTCTTAGGTCTTCTAGTAAGTCTTTGTGTGTTCCTTTTTTTCCTTCGATTACTGGTGATGAGATTATTATTTTGGTTTTTTCTTCTAGTTCTAGTATTTTGTTTGTCATTTCTTCGATACTTTGACTTTTTATGGGAATGTGGTGTTCTGGACAGTATGGTGTTCCTACTTTTGAATATAAAAGTCTTAAATGATCATATATTTCTGTTACTGTTCCTACGGTTGATCTTGGATTTTTGTTTGTTGTTTTTTGATCTATTGATATTGCCGGAGATAATCCTTCGATTACGTCAACATCTGGTTTTTCTGCTCCTCCTAGAAATTGTCTTGCATATGCGGATAGGCTTTCTAGGTATCTTCTTTCTCCTTCTTTGTAGATTGTATCGAATGCTAGGGATGATTTTCCTGAGCCTGATACTCCGGTCATTACTATAAACTTGTTTTTTGGTAATTCTAATGAAACGTTTTTTAGGTTATTTTCTCTTGCACCTTTTATTATTATTTTTTCCATAATACACTTCCTCTTTTTATAGTTTGTTATTATATCACAAATTTAATTCTTTTTACTTATATTTTTTTGCATTTATAATATAACATATCAAACATTTGTTTATCAATTGTTTTTAGAAAAAGCAAGTTTTAGTATTTCTTGCCTATTATATCTTTGTAATTTATTTTTGTTTCCAGGTTTTGTTTTGATGCGAAGATTATGTCTTTATCTATTTTTATTTTGTGTTTTTGGAATAGGAGGATGATTGTTGATCCTCCGAATGAAAAGTACCCCTTTTCTTCGTATTTTTTTAATCTTTTTTTTGTGGTGTTATGAATTTTTCCTACGTTTAGGGCTCCGACTTCTATTTGATATACTGTTCCAAAGTTTTCTGTTTCTATTTTTGAGACTTCTCTTTGGTTTTCTGTAAATACTTGGTATTTGTCATAGCTTACTGGATTTACTGTGTGAAGAAGTCCTTTTATTTTTTTTGTTTTTATTATTTTTTGATCATCGAATGCGTGGTATCTATGATAGTCATCTACTGATAATCTGAATACTAGACATGTTCCTCCTTCGAGGCTTTCGTCTTTTTCTTTTATTAGGTTTTCTATAGTGTATTTTGTGTTTTTAACATTTATTGTTAAATCTTTATCTATGTTATAGACCATTAGTTTGGATGTGCATGGGGATATTAACAGTTTTTTGTTAATATCTTTGTCTGGTATTGGGTTATTAACTTTTCTTGTGAAAAAGTCATTAAATGAATTGTATTTTGTTTTTTGGAAATTGTTCATGTCTATATTGTGTTTTTTTATAAATCTTTTGATATATAGTTTAGATATTTTACTGTTTGTTAGTTTTTCGGATGGTTTTGAGAATAGTGGTTGTGTTATTATTTTGAGTATCATTCTTCCAGGAGTGGTGTTATATAAAAATATTAAAGATTTTTGATCTTTAATATCTATTATTTCTTTAGTACTTCTGTTGTAATATTTCATTTTGATAATAGATATAGTACTATTGATAGTACTACTCCTCCGAATACAAAGAAATATATTACTCCGGAAGTTGGTTTTTTTAGTTTAAAGTTTAATACGTATAGTATTGATATGAAGAGCATTGTTAGTGTATATACTATTAGGAATTGTGGTCCTGCGATGAAGTTTTTTAGGATATAAACTAGTGGAAATATTATTGCACTTGCTGTTACTGGGAGACCGCTATAATATTTTACTGGGCCGTTTTTTCCTGTTTCTTCTGCTACTACGTTGAAATAGCCTAATCTTATTACTCCTCCTAGTGTAAATAGTGCGAATATTATTATGTTATACCAGTTTGAGTATCCTAGTCCATAAAAGATAGTTATTGGTAGAAATATAAATGAGACCATGTCAGCTAGGGAGTCTATTTGGATTCCGAAGCTTTTTTCGTTGTTTGATCTTTTGCATTTTCTTGCTACTTTTCCGTCAAATGCATCACATATTCCTGATATTACTAGACAGATTAGTGCATATGGTATTTTGTGATTAAATGCAAAGAACATTCCTATTGTTCCGCTTATTACTCCTAGGTATGTTATTAGAACTGATTTACTGTAGTATCCTATTATTAGGTTTTCTTCTTTATTTTTTTCTTTTTTAAACATGGTTTCACTCCTATGATATGATGTTGTTGTTATTATCGAATTTTACGTCTAGGTATTTTTTACTTGATAATAGATCGCACATATGAACGAAAAATTCATATTTGTTTTTTGGTTTTGGCAAGACTATATTGCTATAGTTACTTGTGTTCCACTGTCCCATATGGGATGAGATCATTCTTTTTAATAGTTCTATTTCTTGATCTTTGAATGTTGTTTTTGTTTTGTTTTCTTCGATGAATTGTGCTGCTAGGAGTGGGTGTTCAAATTTTGTATATTTTTCTTGTGGGTTTCCTAGTTTTTGTGTATCGTGAAATAGTATTGCTATTAGGATTAGATCTTTTTCGTCTTCTGTAAAGCCATTTTGCATGTATTCTATATCTAATATGTCTTTTGCTATTTTCATTGCTACTTTTGTGTGTCTTACTAGTCCTTGTGGTCCTTGTGAGAATGATGGATGATATTTTCCTGTTGAGGAAGTTGGGACTTCGAAGAAGTAATCTGGGACTAGTTCTAGTAGTTTTTTTGTGTTTTCTTTATAATTTTCGTTTTTTATATAATTTATTTCTGTTTGAAATGTTTCTTGTTTGTTCATACTGCACCTCTTTTTTTAATTTTAACATATTTGTTTTTGTTTTTAAACTATTATCTTGTTTTTTTGATTGATCCTTCTTCGAATGGAGTTTCTTCTAGGATATTTCTTGTTTGTGTTGGAGATATTTTTTCTTTGTTTGTTCTATTTTGGTTGTTTATTTCTACTATGTATTCTGTTATACCTATTTTATATTTTACTACTAGGTTTTTGTGTGTTTGTTTGTAGTCTTTTGAGAAGTATCCTTTTGGCTCTATTTTTAGGTCTGTTATTTTGTTTGTTATATATCCTGTGTCTTCTTTATATTTTTGATTTATTACTGATTGTGCTTCTTTTATGTTTAGTTTATCGTTTGAGAAATAGAACATCATTAGTTGGTCGTCAGTTATTTTTTGGTTATATTGTTTTTCATAATAGTATGTTATTATTTCATATATTTTTTGGTTATTTTCTTGTTTTTCTTGTTCTGCTTCTAGGTATTCTTTTATTTGTTGTTCGTTGTCTCCATTTTCGTTACATAATTTGTTCCAAGCTTCTTTTGTGTTTTTATCATAGAGTTCCATGCTGTTTATTGCTGTTAGGAGTTCTGTTGCTTTTGTAAGACTTGGGTCTATTTTTTGGAGTTGTTTTATTATTGTGTTTAGACCTTGGTTATCTTTGTTAAACTGGTATTTTCTGAATGTTGTTACATCTAATATTTCTAGTAATGGATATATTGCTTGGACTTGTGATTGATAACTGTCATGTGTTGTTATATTATTTTCTTGTGCTGTTTTTTCAAAGTATTCTTTTGTGAATATTTCGTTTGTTGCTTCCATTATGTAATTGGGATTGTTTGGAGAAATTTTGTCGTATCTTTGGACTGCGTGGTTTATTTCGTGAAATATTGTTTTTGGGATGTGTTTTTGTTTATTTGTTTTGTATATATCTATGTCTTTGCTATTTGGATTAAAGCTTCCTAGGATTGTTCCTTGTTCTTTTGTTTGTTTTTCTTTGTGGTGATATTTTATATCTAGTTTACTTAAATTTTCATATATTGTGTTTGTGTTTAGATATTTTTTGTTTTCTTCTAGTTCGTCTTCTAGGAGTAGGATGAAGTTTTTTTCTTCTTCTGTTAAGTTTTTGTTGTCTTCTAGGATTTGTTTTATTTTATCTAGGGAATACTTTTCTTGTTGTTGTTCTTGTTTTGTTTCTTTTATTTTTTGATATATTCCATATTTTATGACTGGTAGTTCTTCGAATGCTATGTTTGCTGCGATTATGAGTGAGATCCATATTGCGTTTATTTTAATCCATCTTGTTATTGTTTTTGGTGCTTCTTTGTCTCCTATGTAGAGGTAACTGTTTTGGTTATTGTAATAGATATTTAGTTTTTCTAGGAGTTTTTGGTCTGTTTTTTGTTCTGTGTTATTTTTTAGTTCATAGAAATAATATAGATTTGTTTTTGTACAATAATATATTTTTATTTGTTTTCCTTTTATTTTATGGGTTCCACAATCTATTTGGTTTTGTTTATCTATTAGGATACTATCATAGATTTGCTCTAGGATTTTTTGTTGTTCTTGGGATGGGGTTGTTATTTTATGATCTGTTAGTGTTCCTAGTTTTATATTATCATTTTCTTTATATATTATTAGTTTATTTTCTTTGTATTTTAAAACTGTTATTACTTCTTTCATTGTCACTCCTTAGTTTATTTCGTTTATTAGTTCTTGTATTTTGGTGCTATATTCAAATCTATAGTGTGATGTTACTTTGCTTTCTGATTTTTCTAGGTAGTCTTCTTCTTTTTGGGTTTGGTTTTCTCCTCGGTTTAGAATTATGTATGGGACGCCATTTTGGTTATATTTATCTGATACCATTCCTATTAGTTCGTTATTATCTAATATGATTATATCTCCTGGCATAAAGGTTCCTATTTCGTATATGTCTGTTGAGAGTGTTTTTGAGTTTCTGTAAAAGAATGTATCTAGGTTTTGGACTCTTCTAAAGTCTATATTGGGATCTCTTGTTTCTACGTTGTATGTGTTCTTTTTTTCTGTTTTTTCTATGTCTTTATCAACCATTTTTCTTAAGTCATATCCTGCGGTTTTTAGGGCATACCAGATTAGATCTGCACTTACTCCTTCTTTTTCTATTTCTGGATAAGCGTTATCGTAGTATTTACTTATGTTTTTTGGGTTCCATTTTGCGAATTGTTTTTCTGCGTTTAGGAATTCTGTGTAATCGTCTATATCATTGTTGTTGTAATCTGTTTTACTTTTTTCTTTTATGAAACCGAAATCTGATATGTTATAGTACTTTTTTGTTTGATCTTTTGGTGTTAGTTTTTGACTATATATACTATAATAGTTTATTGAGATGATTAGTGCTGATGTTATTAGTAGTGCTAGAGTTATGATTGTTGTTATTTTTAGTTTTTTTTTGATACTTTTCTTTATTTTTCTTTTTGCCATATGATACTCCTACTTTATTTTTAGTTCTAATAATATGTCTCTTAGTTCCATTGCTCTTTCAAAGTCTAGTTCTTTTGCGGCTTTTTTCATTTCTTCTTCTATTTTTTCTATACTTTGTATATTTATTATATCACTTTTTTTGGTTTTTTCTATTTTTTCTAGTTCTTTTTCGTCTTCGTTTGTTATGACTTCTCTTATTTCTTTTGTTATTGTTTTTGGTGTTATGTTGTGTTTTTTGTTGTATTCTTCTTGGATTGTTCTTCTTCTTTTTGTTTCGTTTATTGCTTCTTTCATACTGTCCGTTATTTTGTCTGCATACATTATTACGTGTCCGTTTGCATTTCTTGCACATCTTCCTATTGTTTGGATTAAGCTTCTTGTGCTTCTTAGGAATCCTTCTTTGTCTGCGTCGAGGATTGCTATTAGACTTACTTCTGGGATGTCTAGTCCTTCTCTTAGGAGATTGATTCCTACTACACAATCATATTTTCCTTGTCTTAATTCTTTTATTATTTTTAGTCTTTCTAGTGTTTTTATTTCTGAGTGAAGGTATGCAACTTTTATGTCTAGTTCTTTTAGGTATTTTGTTAGTTCTTCACTCATTCTTATTGTTAGGGTTGTGATTAGTACTCTTTCGTTTTTAGTTCTTCTTTGTTTTATTTCTCCGATTAGATCATCTATTTGTCCTTTTGATCCTTTTATTTCTATTGTTGGATCTAGGAGCCCTGTTGGTCTTATTATTTGATCTACTTTGTTTTCTTGTTTTTCTAGTTCGTAGTCTCCAGGGGTTGCTGATACGTATATTACTTGGTTTATTTTCTTTTCGAATTCTTCGAATTTTAGTGGTCTGTTATCTAGGGCACTTGGTAATCGGAATCCGTATTCTACTAGGTTTTGTTTTCTTGCTCTGTCTCCGTTATACATTGCTCTTACTTGGGGTAATGTTACGTGGGATTCGTCTATTACTAGTAAATAATCTTTTTTGAAGAAGTCCATTAGGGTTGTTGGGGTTTCTCCTTCTTTTCTTCCGCTTAGGTGTCTTGAGTAGTTTTCTACTCCACTACAGAAACCTGTTTCTGTTAACATTTCTATATCGTAGTTTGTTCTTTGTTCTAGGCGTTCTGCTTCTAGGAGTTTGTTGTTGTCTCTTAGTTCTTTTAGTCTTTCTTCTAGTTCTTGTTTTATTCTTTTTATTGCTTCTTTTAGTTTGTCTTCGCTTGTTACAAAGTGACTTGCTGGAAAGATGGTTGTGTTTTTTATTATTTTTTGGATTTTTCCTGTTAGGGTGTCTATTTCTGAGATTCTGTCTATTTCGTCTCCGAAGAATTCTATTCTTATACCGTTTTGGTTTTCGTATGTTGGGATTATTTCTAGGACGTCTCCTCTTACTCTAAAGGTTCCTCTTTTGAAGTCTAGATCGTTTCTGTCATAGTGCATTTCTATTAGTTGTTTCATTACTTTGTTTCTTTCTTTTGTTTCTCCGGTTGTTAGTGTTATTGTGTTTTTTTTGTATTCTTCGACTTCTCCGATTCCATATATACAAGATACTGATGCTACTACTATTACGTCGTCTCTTGATAGGAGTGCACTTGTTGCTGCATGTCTTAATTGATCTATTTCGTCATTTATTGATGAGTCTTTTTCAATATAGGTATCTGTTCCAGGGATATAGGCTTCTGGTTGATAGTAGTCATAGTAAGATACAAAATAGCACACTAGGTTCTCTGGGAAGAACTCCTTTAACTCCGAATACAACTGACCAGCTAGTGTTTTATTATGTGCTAAAACAAGAGTTGGTTTATTAACCCCAGCTATTACATTAGCCATTGTAAATGTCTTTCCTGTACCTGTTGCACCGAGTAAGACTTGGTTCTTAACCCCTTGTTTTATGCCGTTTACAAGCTTTTCTATTGCTTGTGGTTGGTCACCTGCTGGTTCATAAGGTGCGTGTAATTTAAACATTTTTTTCTTCCCTCCTTTATACCTGTTTTGTGACTTTTTATAAATTTAAAAAGGATAACTGTCAGCCAACAATTCGTCCCCAAATTCGTCCCCTCCACT
>CAVFIB010000023.1:0-13472 GCA_963622385.1 Bacteroidaceae bacterium
CAGAAAAAGGGAACCGTGAGGTTCTCAAGGTAGGTTGACTTATCTTTTGTTCTATTGTATAATTATTACAATAAAGGAGGAAAATGATATGGATTATACTTATTACACAACTACTAGTACAAGTGATGCATTTGCAAGTATAGGAATAGGTACATGGATTGCTGCTCTTGCCGTTGCAGTATTCTCAATTGTAACTATGTGGATAATCTTTAAAAAAGCTGGTCAACCAGGATGGGCAATCTTAATTCCTATCTACAACTTGATAGTTTTATTAAAGGTTGTTAATCTTGATTGGTGGCATGTTTTAATCTTTATATTCGTGCCATTTGCATCAGTAGTATATGCTATTCTTATTCCGCTTAGGCTTGCTAAAGTATTTGGAAAACCAACATCATTCGGAGTTCTTTCAATATTCTTTTCAATTATCACAAATGCAATACTAGCCTTTGGAGAAGCAAAATACCAAGGATAAGATTTTTCGGAAAAAACTAGATTTTTTCCTTTTTTTTTGTTATAATCTTAAAGAAGAAAAAAGAGGTGATATTATGAGTTTACCAACAGTTTGTATAGTAGGAAGACCTAATGTTGGGAAATCAACCCTATTTAATAAATTAGTAGGTAAAAAAATATCTATAATTGAAGACACTCCAGGAGTTACCAGAGATAGAATATATGGAGAAGTTTCTTATCATGGGAAAAAGTTTAATCTAATTGATACTGGTGGACTTGATATTGCAAAAGAACTATTTAACAACGAAATAAAAACCCAAGTTGAAATCGGAGTTTTAGAAGCAGATAAAATAATTTTTGTGGTAGATGCTAAAGAAGGCATGACTTCTAACGATCTAGAGGTTAAAGATTTATTAAAAAAATCAAGAAAAGAAGTAATCGTAGCAATAAACAAAGTTGATAACAAACAAGCCGAAGACAACATGTATGATTTTTATGAACTTGGTTTTGATAAATATGTCACAATAAGTGGTGAGCATAACCGTGGTATAGCAGATCTTCTAGACGAAGTAACACATGACTTTACTAAAGAAGGACAAGAAGCAGACGAAAGAACAAGAATATGCGTGATAGGAAGACCAAACGTAGGAAAAAGTAGTCTTATAAATGCCCTTTTAAACGAAGAAAGAGTAATAGTAAGTAATGTCGCAGGAACAACCAGAGATTCCGTAGATATACCTTTCAAATATGAAAAAGAAGAGTATATCCTAATAGATACTGCAGGTATGAGAAAAAAAGGAAAAATTTTCGAATCAATTGAAAAATACAGTTTACTAAGAAGTATGAGAGCCATCGATAGAGCAGATATCTGTCTTCTTGTAATAAATAGAGAAGAAGGAATAATAGAACACGACAAACATATCGCAGGATATGCCCTTGATAAAGGAAAAGGAATAATTATCGTTGTCAACAAATGGGATACTGTTACTGAAAAAGAAAACGACCTAAAAGAATTTACAAAAGAAATTCGTGAAGAATTTAAATTCATTTCCTATGCACCTATAGTATTCTTATCAGCACTTACCAAAAAAAGAATTCATACCCTTATGCCTGAAGTTAAACGCGTCAGAGAAAGCATCACCAAAGAAATTAAAACTAGTGTCCTAAATAATGTTATTATGGAAGCATATGGACTTAATCCAGCACCATCCTATAAAGGTAAACGTCTTAAAATTTATTTCGTATCTCAAACCGGAGTAAAACCTCCAAAATTTACCTTTAATGTCAACAATAAAGGACTTGTCCACTTCTCATATGAAAGATACTTAGAAAACAAAATAAGAGAAAGCTTTGATTTTACAGGAACCCCAATAGAAATTGTCTTTAAAAACAAAAACGATATTCTATAAACTTTAATATTTTAATAGCAAAAATAGGCCTTTTACATAGATTATAGTAGGAGGTTTTATTTTGAGATTAACAGATAATTTTTTCAAAAAAGTCGAAAAGAAAACTAATGTTGACAAGGATACTATTTTATCCTTAGCAGAAAAACTTCAAGATGATAACATGAAAAACAAAGACGCACTTCGAGATGTTATAAAACAAATAAGTTCCCTAACAGGTAGAGAAGTCCCAAAAGAAAAAGAAGACAAGATTATTAATACTATTCTAAACGACAAAGTACCTGATAACCTTGACGATTATATTAAATAAAGTTTTTCATATTTTAAGCAAGATCTTTCGATCTTTTTTTCTTTTCTATATGCAAACACATGTTTGTATGATATAATGTTTATAGGAGTGATATTATGTACGCATATATGAAAGGAAAAGTTATTTCCCAAAATTCTAATCAAGTGATTTTAGAAGTCATGGGAATAGGATATGAAATAAGTGTTTCCAATCCTTATTCTTTTGAAATCAACAAAGATGCAATTATCTATATTTATGAACACATCAGAGAAGATGAACACACTTTATATGGTTTTAAGGATATTCATGAAAAAGAACTATTCCTTAAGTTAATCAACGTCAAAGGACTTGGCCCAAAAATGGCCTTACCAATGTTTGCAACAGGTTCTATCAATGGCATAGTAGATGCAATCGAAAGAGAAAACATATTATATTTAAAAAAATTCCCTAAAATAGGAGATAAAGTAGCAAAACAAATTATCCTTGATTTAAAAGGAAAATTATCACAAATAGATTCAAGTGCAGGAGACAGTAAAGAGGAACTTATCGAAGTACTTAAAGGACTTGGTTACAAAGATAAAGACTTCAAAGGAATAATTCCCAAAGTTGATGGTTCTAAATCTATAGAAGAACAAGTAAAAGAATCATTAAAGTTATTGTTAAAGTAAAAGTAGGTGATATAAATGGCAAAAATGCATTTTAAATATGCCAGCATGAATTCTGGTAAAAGTATTGATTTAATTAGAACTGCTTATAACTATGAAGAAAACGGATATAAAACACTAATAATATCCCCAAATGTTAAGATGGACTCTAGTTGTTATATCTCATCCAGAATTGGCCTAAGTAAACAAGCAGATATTCTTCTTTTATATTCAGATAGCGTTTTAGAAGTCCTTAAAGGAAAACTTTCTAATATCTCTGTTATCTTAGTAGACGAAGCTCAGTTCTTATCATCTAAACAAGTATCAGAACTATTTCTCATTTCTAAAGCCGTTGACATTCCAGTTATTTGTTATGGACTTAGAACTAATTTCAAGATGGAAAGTTTTGCAGGTAGCAAAAGATTACTTGAACTAGCAGAAGTCCTAGAAGAATTAACCACTCTTTGTGAATGTGGTAAAATTGCTAGATTTGTAGGCAGAAAAGTTGGAAATAAGTTTGTTAAAGACGGAGAAGAAGTAATTATAAAAGGAACAGATAATGTTAGCTATGTTCCCTTATGTGGAGCCTGTTATTTAAGTAAAGTAGAAAAAATTGATTTATCTAGTGTTAAAACTAAACTTATTAACTAAATTCTAGGAGGTAAAATTATGGATGACGAAAAAGTTGAACAATCGATAAGGCCTGCACTTATAGATGAGTACATAGGGCAATCCGAAGTAAAAGAAAATATGAAAGTTTTTATCGAAGCTGCCAAAATGAGAGGGGAGTCTCTTGATCATGTGCTTTTATATGGCCCACCAGGACTAGGGAAAACCACTATGGCTTATATTATAGCTAATGAACTTGGTGTCAATATAAAAACCGCAAGTGGTCCCTCAATAGAAAAGTCTGGGGATCTTGCCGCCATTTTATCATCACTAGAACCTGGAGATGTTTTATTTATCGACGAAATCCATCGTATTCCTAGATTCATCGAAGAAATACTTTATCCAGCTATGGAAGACTTCACCTTAGATATAATAATTGGAAGCGAGGGCTCGACAAGAAACATTAAAATTGATTTGCCACCATTCACCCTAGTTGGAGCAACCACAAAAGCAGGAGATTTAACCTCACCTCTAAGAGACAGATTTGGTATTGTTAATAAACTTCAATATTATACCGAAGAAGAACTTACCTCAATAATTAACAGAACTAGTAAAGTACTAGGATCTAGTATTGCCGAAGAAGCTGCTAAATCACTTGCCATTCGTAGTAGAGGTACCCCAAGAATAGCAAACAAACTTTTTCGAAGAGTTAGAGACTTTGCCCTAGTCGAAAGAAAATCCATTATTGATCTAGAAGTCACTAATAAAGCACTCGATAGACTAAAAATCGATAAAATTGGCCTAGACGAAACAGATAAAGAAATTCTACTCACTATAATAGATAAATTTAATGGTGGTCCAGTAGGAATTGAATCCCTAGCAACAGCAGTCGGAGAAGAAACTTCCACTATTGAAGATATGTATGAACCATTTTTAATCCAAAAAGGAATGATCAAAAGAACCTCAAGAGGAAGAATTGCAACCCAAAAAGCCTATGAATACTTTGGAAAATTTAGACAAGGAAGCTTGTTTTAGAGGTAAATATGATACTAGAATTAAACAACAAATCTTACGATATAGATATAATTTATAAAAACAACAAAAACATGTACCTTAGAATCAAAGATGACTTAAAAATAGTAGTAACAGCACCAAAAGGAACATCTCTCTCCTTCATCAAAAAGTTCATTAATTCTAACATAGATTATATAAATAAAGTTATCCAAAAAAAAGAAGCGATAAAAAACAAGAAAACAGGCAAATTCGAATACATGGGAAAACTTTACGATAAATGCATGATAAACGATAAAAGTATTTACTTCGGAGATTCCCGTGCCTTCATAGGAACAGAAGTAAACATTGACACCTGGTATAGAAAACGTGCCAAAGAAGTCTTTACCAATTGCTATGAAGAATGCTTTTCAAAATTCAAAGAATCCAAAACACAACCAGTACTAAAAATAAGAAAAATGACAAGTAAATGGGGTGTCTGTAATATAACAAGTAATACAATTACATTAAACCTAGAACTAATTAAATATGATTATAAATATCTAAACTACGTCATATTCCATGAACTCTGTCATTTAAAACATCACGATCATTCAAAAAAATTTTGGTCATTAGTAGAAACCTATGTCCCAGATTACAAAAATATAAGAAAAGAAATGAAAAATCTATAAGGAGAAATTATGTTAATAGAAAGTGTTGAAAATAAAAAAATAAAATACATCATGAAACTAAAACAAAAAAAATACCGTGATAGCGAAGGAAAATTCCTCGTAGAAACCTTAAACTTAATCAAAGAAGCACATTTATCCAAAGTACTAGAAGAAGTATATGTCCTAGAAGGAGAAACTTTGCCCTTTGATGTAAACTGTCCTATACATCATATAACAGATAAAGTAATGAACAAAATAAAAAGCATTAACACTTCCAGTTTTATTGGCATAGTACGCAAAGAAAACAACTTAAACCAAAATGGAAAAAAATATCTAATGCTTGATAAAATAAGTGATCCAGGTAATTTAGGAACCATAATAAGAAGTGCTGTTGCCTTTTCAGTTGATAACATCATCCTATCCCCAGACTGTTGTGACATATATAACGATAAAACAATCAGAGCAAGTGAAGGAGCAATCTTCAAAATAAACATAATAAAAGATGACTTAGTAAAAGCAATTAATAAATTAAAAAGCAAAAATATTCCCATATATGGAACAGATGTTAGAAACGGAATCGATGTTAGAAACATTAATAACAACAGCTTTTGTGTCGTAATGGGAAACGAAGGAAACGGAATAAGCGAAAAAGTAAAACAAGTAATAGAAAAAAACATTTATATAAAGACAAGTACTGTAGAAAGCCTAAACGTCGGAGTAGCAACCAGCATTATTCTTTATGAACTAAGCAACAAATAAACTATTCTAAGAATATTTTACTAGAAAAATGTCACATTAATTATATAACTAAGCTCAATAATCGACATAATAGTTTTTTCCTCTTTGTTATATTTAGTAAACAAAGGAGGAGATTTATGTTAGATATTGATATGGAATTTAAACAAGGTATATTACTAGTTAGACTAAAAGGAATCCTAAATGGTGACACCGTTAATCTCTTCAAAAGTGATTTTGAAATGGTCATAAAAGATAACGGTATAAAATACGTCTTACTCAACCTAAAAGGTCTTAACTACATTGATAATTATGGTCTTGAAGTCATAAAAAAATGTTATAGTGAAATAATAAGTCACAAAGGGAAACTAATACTATGCGGAATAGAACGTCTTTTCTCATACAACAAAAAAATATTTGAAAACTTATACCAAGTAAACGAAGAAATTATGGCCTACGAGGTTATAAACATATGACCGATAAAACAAATATGCTTCTTGAAAATGAAAAGATTGTCTATTCTATAATCAACAAATATACTTATTATTTCGACAAAGATGATTTGTACCAAGTAGGTATGATGGGACTTTTAGACGCATACGAAAACTATAAAAGTGACAAAAACACCAAGTTTTCATCATTCGCATACTTCTACGTACTTGGAAAAGTAAAAGAATATATAAGAAAATCAAACGTATTAAAAGTAAGCAAAGAACTAGTTAAACTAAATACCTCGATTAATAAAGCAAGAGAAGCCCTTATGCAAAGACTAGGATACATCCCAAGTGATGATGAGATAGCACTATTCCTTGAAATAGATGTTAACAAAATAACTGAAGCCAAAAACGCCAACAACCTAGTCATGTCACTAGATAGTGAAAACGAAGACGATATCAAACTATATGATACCCTAGGGTACACAGAAAACTGCTACAGAGAAGACATCCTAGATTTAAAATCAGAACTAAGTAACCTAAATGACTTTGAAAGAGATCTAATCACAAAAAGATATGAACAAGGCCTAACCCAAAGCGAAGTATCAAAAGAACTAGGTATCAATCAAGTAAAAGTATCAAGAGAAGAAAAACAAATCCTAACAAGACTAAGAACAAGACTCAAGTAGCCTTGTTTTTTTGTATAAAAAAAACAAAACTCATCATAATAGAAATGGGAGGAATTTATGGAAATAAAAAAATATCAAAAAATAGTAGATAAGCACTCTTCTAGCGATAACAAAGGATTAAATCTATTTAGCTCCTTCATAACCGGAGGTTTACTTGGCTTACTTGGAAACTTTTTACTCGATTTTTACTCTTACGCATTTCATATCTCCAAAGTATTATCCAGTTCCCTTATGTTAGTTACCTTTATATTTCTAGCTTGTCTTTTAACAGGATTTGGAGTTTTCGATAAACTTGTTCAAAAAGGAAAAATGGGACTAATTATCCCCATAACAGGATTTGCTCATTCAATTCAAAGTGCCATTTTAGATTATAAAAACGAAGGACCAGTATATGGCTTCGGTTCAAACGTATTCAAACTAGCAGGCTCTGTTATCCTATACGGAGTAGTTTCAGCATACGTTTTCGCAATTATAAGATTCTTATTTTTCGGAGGTTAAAATATGACAGGAAAATTTAATAACGTTTACGTAAAAGAAACTTCTCTAGTCGGAGGTTTTTTAGAAAGAGATGGACTATATAGCAAATACTTTGATAAATGTTACGATAACTACAACATAGATTCATCTTTTGAAATGAGTGAAGTCAAACTCTCAAAAGACGCTCTATCACTAATTCTAAAAAAAGCAAAACTCTCAAAAGAAGATATTTCCCTAATAGTAGGAGGAGACTTGCTTAATCAAATATGTGCAACAAGTTATGCCATATCAACTTCAAATGTACCCTTTCTAGGAGTATTCTCAGCATGTGCAACAAGTATGGAAAGTATCATAATCGCTTCAAAATTTATCGAAGATGGTAGTTGTAACAACGCAATATGTCTTACCAGTTCCCATAACCTAGCAGAAGAAAAACAATTCAGAAACCCAACAGAATACGGTTATACAAAACCAAAAACTGCAACATTCACATCAACTGGGGGAGCAGCTATTCTTCTTAGTTCTTCACCTAGTAAAGTAAAAGTTACAAACTATACAATCGGAAAAATTGTCGATATGGGACAAAATGATCCTAACAATATGGGAGCAGTAATGGCCCCTGCAGCAGGAGACACCATATATAAACACTTAACAGACTTAAACATTGAACCAAACTACTATGATTTAATACTAACCGGAGATCTAGGTATATATGGAAAAGCAATCCTTAAAGATTATATGAAAGAAAACTATAATATTAATCTTAATAATTATGATGACTGTGGTTCCATGATTTATGACATGAAAAACCAAAAAGAAATAACTGCCGGAGGCTCAGGCCCTGTAGCAAGTGCCCTTATTAATTATGGTTATATCTATGATATGCTAAAAAAAGGTAAATACAAAAAAGTCCTATTCGTAACAACAGGAGCCCTTTTTTCCCCAACATTCCTATTCCAAAAACAAAATATCTTAGGAATAGCCCATGCAGTTAGTATGGAGGCGATAAAATGACTTATGTTTACTCCTTTCTATTTTGTGGATTTCTTTGCTTAATAGCACAAATCATTATAGATAACACTAAATTATCAGCAGGACATGTAACTTCCATGTTCGTAGTCTTAGGTGTACTATTAGATGCATTTGATATTTATGATAAAATTATTAACCTCGTAGGAGGAGGAGCTCTTCTTCCAATCACTAGTTTTGGTCATAGTTTAGTACATGCAGCACTCCTAAGAGGACAAGAATACGGTTTCTTTGGACTTGCAATGGGTATGTTTGATATGACCGCAACAGGTATAACATCAGCAATTGTATTCAGTTTCTTTATAGTCTTAATCTTTAAACCTAAGGATTAGGGCTTTTGTTTAGCACTTTTTTTTGATATAATTATTATGGCTTAAAGGTGATTATATGGAGTATAAATTTAAAATTAATGAGTTCGAAGGTCCATTAGATCTTTTACTTCACTTAATAAAAGAATCTGAAATGGATATCATGGATATTGAAATAGTTAAACTAACCGATCAATACTTAGACTATATTAACAATATGAACGATATGAATCTAAGTCTCGCATCAGAATACCTAGTTCTAGCATCAGATCTTATGTACCTTAAATCAAAGACATTACTACCAAGTATAAAAAACGAAGAAGAGGAAGAAGAATACATCGAAACTCGCGAAAATCTAATAAGCAGATTAATTGAATATAAAAAATATAAAGAAGTAACCAATGACTTAAAAAAATTCGAAGAAGAAAGAAAAAATATTTATACAAAAACCCCTTCAAGTATGACACTATATAAAAACAATTCCATCAATCTAGGAAACGAAGTAACTTTAGACGATTTAGTAAACGCTTTTAAAAAATACTTAGAAAGAAAAAACTATGAAAAACCACTATCAACTAAAGTTACCATAAAAGAAATTTCCGTCAAAGAAAGAAAAGCCTCTATCAAAAAAATCTTAAACTACAAGAAAAAAGCAGAATTCTATGAACTATTCGAAGACTTTTCCAGATCATATGTAGTAGCAACTTTTCTTTCCATACTTGAACTAGCCAAAGAAAAAGAGCTTGTCATAACACAAGATAATAATTTTGATAAGATATATTGTGAGGTGGTTTAATGAAACCAGTAGTTGAAGGCTTACTATTCTTAGTAGGAGAAGAAGGCATAGACGTAAAAAGCATGTCTAAAATAATAGGAATTAGTGAAAACGAAGTTGTAGATTGTTTAAGGGAGCTTTTCGAAGATTATCAAAATAGTGACAGAGGAATCACTATAAAAAACTTAGGAGGCATGTTTAAACTAACCACTAAAAGTGAACATAAAGAATACTACTCAAAACTAACTGAAATAAAAGAAGTTAAAAAATTATCACAATCTGCTCTTGAAACTTTAGCAATAATAGCTTATAATGAACCTATAACACGTCATGAAGTTGACGAGTTGCGTGGAGTAGGATCTGCTCAAATAATAAGAAACCTAGTAGCAAAAGATTTCATAAAAGAAGTAGGAAAAAGTGATAAAATAGGAAGACCTATTCTATATGGAATTACTAGAGAATTTCTTGATTATTTTGGACTCGACTCCAAAGATAGACTTCCTAAAATAGAAGATATAAATATAAATGACGAAGAAGTTGATTTATATAACTCAAAATATAAAGAAGAAATAGAACAATTATAAGTTCTTTATGCCTGTGTGGTGAAATTGGTAGACACGCTGGACTCAAAATCCAGTGAGCCTAGCTCGTGCCGGTTCGAGTCCGGCCACAGGCACCATAGGGAAATCCGCTCGAACTTATTTATTAGTTTCGAGAATAAATAGACAATCAATTCTAAATTAGGATTGATTTTTTTCTTGTTTAGAAAAAAGTCTTTCAAAGAAAGGATGGATTAAAATGGTGAATGTTATCAAGCAAGAAGTTAGAATGGAAGAATCATTAAGAAAGAGATTAGAATTTATTTGTGGGTTTTGTAGGGTTAAACCAACTATTATTAATGGTAATTTAAGAACAATAGATAAAACTAATCTTACCTATTTAGAACCACATAGAATTATAATTAATGATATAACCTTTCTAGCTTTTAATTATTCTAATGAGATATTTATTGAAAACTTAAATAATAAGATTAAATTATCTGAATTAGAAAATTATTTAAAAACTATCTAAATACTACTATTCCCTAATCAGGGAATTGACAAAATGAAATTTTGAGTATATTATATAAAACCAATAAATGACAAGCAGTATCCGTCTTTTATTAAAAAGGAGGTAGACTATGGTCAAAAGCACAATTAATAAAAAATATAATATGGAATTAAATGGAGTCAAAGGTATTAGTTTAAACTAGTATTTTTGACTCCCTTTTTTGTAGAAAAAGGAGTTGAAGATTTATGAATGAAGAAAAGAAAATAGCAGGGCTTTATATTAGAGTTAGTACCGAAGATCAAGCTCGTGAAGGATTTATTTTACCAGAACAAGAAAAACGATTAAGGGCTATGTGTGAATATAAAGGTTATGAAATATATAAAGTCTATAAAGATGCTGGTATAAGTGCTAAAACTGGTAATAAAAGACCTGCATTTGAAGAATTATTACAAGATATTAAAGATAAGAAATGTAATACTATTGTTGTATTAAAGCTAGATAGACTTACAAGAAGTGTTTATGACTGGGGAAATATTATTAAGTTTTTAGAAGAAAATAATGCTTATTTAGATTGTGCTAATGATGATATTAATACTACTAATGCAAATGGAAAAATGATTTCAAGAATACTAATGAGTGTATCTCAACAAGAAATAGAAAGAACAAGCGAAAGAACAAAAGTTGGATTATCTGGAGCAATTAAAGCAGGACATATTCCAGCAAGAGCACCACTAGGTTATAAACATGTAGATAGATTATTAGTACCAGATCCACTAACTAAAGATATTATTATAAGAATATTTAATTTATATTTTGAAGGTTGTACTTATGTTAAAATAGCAAAAATTTATAATGAAGAAAAAGTATTAGGTAAAACTAATTGGAGAGATACAACTATTTTAAAAATAATATCTAATGAGATTTATAAAGGAGATTATGTATCTGGTAAAAGAAGTGGTAATTCAGTTTATTATGAAAATGTAGTTGAACCATTAGTAAGTAAAGAACTATGGGAAAATTGCCAAGTACAAAAGAAAAAGAATTCTAGAAATTATATGAGAACTCAAACTTATCTTTTCTTACAAAAATTAAAGTGTCCTAAATGTGGAAAAATACTTGCAGGTGGAGCAACTCCTAAAACCAAAAATGATAAATGGTATTTCTATTATAGATGTGAAGCTTGTAAAAATAATATTAAGGAAAATAAAATTGAAGAAGCAATAATGCATATTTTAAACGATGTATTTGAATATGATTCAGTTGTTAATGAATTCTTTTTGCCAGTACTTAAAAATAAATTAGAAAATCCTAAAGATGAATTAGAAGAAGAAATTAAGAAACTAAATAATAAAAAGAAAAGATTAAAAGAAGGATTTGTTAATGAATTATTTACAATAGAAGAATTTAAAGATGAAACTGAAAAATTAGATAACTTAATTAAAGATTTAGAAGAAAAGATTATATCTAATCAACAAGCTGAACAATTAAATTTTACTGTTGATGATATATTACTTAAAAGAGATATGGACTATATTAACAAAATCAAATTACCACTTACATATCACGCTTTTGAAGATTGTTGGCCTGATTTAGATAGAGATGATAAAGCAGATATAGTAATGAGATACATTGATGATATAGAACTAAAAGAAGTAAATAATATGTATGTTGTTAAGAAAGTTAATTTTAGAAGTACTTTCTATGAAAATTTTAAAATGTTATTTAACCAAGGTTATATTGATTATGAACGAGAAATGATTATTGATTTGAATGGAATACAAACTTCAGTCCCAGTAAGATATAGCGAGTATACAAGTATCAAAGATGTAATGCAAAACTTCTATAGATTAAATGAATGTTATGAAGTTAATTTATATAAAGGCACATTTTATAAAGATACAGAAAAATTAGATATAGGACCACTTCAAAGAAACGAAGTTCCTATTAGAGTATTCCCATTACAAAAAGATAATAATGGAGATAAGGATTGGTTATCAATGGGAATGCTTGCTACAAAGAATTACCCAAATGATATAAAAGTAAACATTAGAGATGTATTTGAAACAATACCCGATAATGTTACCGAAGAAGATTTTTAAAATGCGTGGCGATAGCAATTTAAAAATTAATACTTTATGTAGTTTTAACCATTACGAAGTTTTGGTTATTACGAAATAAAGTAAACGGATTCTAAGGTGTCAAACCTTAGCCCACCGGATATTTTGTATGCAAGCGTACAAAATTCCTAGGGGGTTAGAAATTTTGGATGACCAAAATGGCCACTTAAGTGGTCACTTCTAGAAAGGAGGAAAACTATGTCAGAACTTGCTTATTCATTACATTTAGGTAGTGATAAAAATAGAAAAAATATATCTAAACAAAATGGTAAAAATAATTTAAGTGAAACAACTTCTTTACCAAATAATGCTATTCAAAATGTAAGACAATTATCAAAAGTTGATAAACATAATTATCGAAAATATGATAATGAACAAGAACTAATAGAAATAATAAGAGGAACTTCTTCTCCACTTGACGATATTAAAGAACTTTATTTAAGTGAATTTGAAGAAGCAAGATTAGAATATAATTCAAAACAATCTAGACCTAGTAGAATGATAGATAATTATTTTGATAATATATCTAATAATGAGAAAAAGGATCTTGCTTGTGAAATAATACTTGAACTTGGAGATAAAGAATATTGGGATACTAAAGATGAAAAATTTAAAAAGAGGATGTCAGAAGTTTATAAAAAACAGGTTGATGATTTAGAATTATTAGTTCCTAATTTTAAAGTAGCTAGTGCTATAATTCATTATGATGAGACCAGTCCACACTTACATATTGTAGGAGTTCCAATTAAATATAAAAATAAAAATGGTATGGAAAAACAAGTTGGTAAATCTGATGTAT
>CAVFIB010000024.1:0-13313 GCA_963622385.1 Bacteroidaceae bacterium
AGTCACATCTCGTAATTATATTATAACTCTTTTTATTAATTCTGTGTTATTTTTTCTATTAAAGGCTGAGTAGTAACAAAAAATTCACGTCTAAAAAATAAATTCTTGTCATCATATTGACATTTTGCATAAAAACTTGTATAATCTTCAAGTGTTTGGTGGTGGTTTTATGAATAGTTTTTGTTCAGACACTGTAAGTATGTGGAAGTTTATCGGAGAAATTATTTATATAATAAGAATAGTAATCCCAGTTATAATAATATTACTTGGAACTTTAGATCTAGGTAAAGCAGTTATGGCTGGAGAAGATAAAAAAATAAAAGAAGCCCAAAAAACATTTATCAAAAGAATAATATATGGTGTTGCAATATTTTTCATCTTCACAATAGTAGAAGTTATTTTTGGACTACTTGGAGTAGAAACAGAAAAAGGTGACTCAAAAATATGCTGGGATTGTGCAACAAAACCACATAGTACAGAGTGTACAAAATATGTAGAAGAACAAGAAAAGAAAGAAAAAGAAGAAGAAAATAGTATCCAAGATAATACTAATCAAGATGATGAAAAATATGACAGAGAAGATGTGTAAATAATTTAAAAAATTATTTGACATAATAATAATATCTATAGTATTATAGTAGTAGATAGAAGGAGAGGTATAAATATGTTAGATTTACTAAATATAGTTCCAATGGAATTTGTTCAAGTTTTAAAGACTGCTGGAGATTTTTGTACTGATACTAAGCCAATATGGGCTTTTATAGGTAATATTGTATTAATTCTGCAAATTGCTATCCCAGTAATAATCATTTTACTTGGAACATTAGATCTTGGAAAAGCTGTAATGGCTGGGGATGACAAGAAAATTAAAGAAGCACAAAAAATGCTATTAATGAGAATAATTTACGGTGTTGCAATATTCTTTGTAGTAGTTATCATAAAGTTTGTATTCCAATTAGTAGGTGCTGGTACTGATAATGTTTGCTTTACTTGTGTTAGTGGCGGCTGTAACTAGATAATTTTCAGCACTAGTATTTATTCAAAATACACTTGTTTTTGATGAATGATAATAAAATACTAAAAAAGTATAAAACTTATTGTTTCATACTTTTTTTTTTGATATAATAAAATAGTAAATTAGTGCGAAGGTGATAATTGATGTTAGATTTTGTTATGAATAATCTCGATATAATGAGTGTTGTAAAATATTTGGTAGAGGATAGTAGTTGTTCGATCTTGCCAACGGATTTACAATCAATTTTAGAAGAAGTATTTATGTGGATAAAAATAGCTGTACCATGTTTGGTTATAATATTGTGTTCTATTGATTTAGCTAAAGCAGTTATATCTCAAAATGATAAATCTATGCAATCTGCTTTATCCAATTGTGTAAAGAGAGTGTGTATAGGAGTTGCTATTTTCTTTATGCCTAGCTTAATTGATTTTCTATTAGATATAGGGGGCCTTATAAGCGGTGTTTGTCATATAGGAATTGGGGAGTGAATAATTTATGTTTATTTTATCTGATTGGGGAGTAGCCAATGGTGCATTTTTCTCGTTGGTATCTGGAATATATGGGACTGTTGCCAGAATGTATGATATAATCTTGCAAGTTTCATCAAATTCTGATTTGCAAGTATCTTTAAAAATATCCGATTTTGCTAATACAATTTATGTACTAGCTGGTGTTTTTATGCTGTTCAGAGTTGTGATTGGTCTACTTCAAATGCTTATTAATCCAGATAAAGTGACTGATAAGCAAGTTGGTGCAGGTAAATTAATGACTAGAATTGTTACTTGCATAGTTTTGTTATGGGTATTTTATCCAAGTGGTGTTTTGCTAGCACCTTATAATTCAAAAACTGGAGAAGGGGGACTTTTACCTAGACTTGAGACTGCAATTTTAGGAACCAATGGCGATGGTCTAATTGATAAAATATTAAGAGGAAAAGATAAAATCAAGGGAAACCCTTATGATTTTGATAAGGATGACAAAGTAAAGACTAAATCTTGTTATTATCTGTCTGCACGAGAATCTGACAATGAATTAAAATTTTATAAAATTATATTTAAAACTGGTCAAAAAGATGGGGAAGGTTATAAGGAGGTTATTGATTCTAACGGAATTTATTATAAAGTTGTTTCCGGATATGTTGGCGGAAAAGATAGCGGTTCTGATTTAACATATTCATCAATTGATAATGATTTAAGATATGGCGATGACATGGTCACAAAAAAAGGAAACCTTAAATGCCCGAAATCTTTTAACAAAAATGGAAACTCTTATACCTCGGCAAGCTATCCGACAACAGCCGATTCTTTATCTGGGGGATATACCAGTTTAAAACAAATGAAAGAAGAAGTTGAAAAAATGTCAGAGGGAAAAGGATGGTTTGTCGAAACCTATTCGAAGATGAAAAATTCACTACTATTGAAAATGACTAAATATGCTAATTTTAATACTCTTTACCCTTTAATTACACTACTTGAAAAGGCAATCGACTTAGGAATTGAGACATATGAAGTAGCATCTGGTAATTCAGTTCCTTTACTAACTGATTTAGTTTATCGTGATCCCTCGTTATCATTTGCGCAGAGTACCGCTACTAGTTTCCAAGAATGTGCTGGTGACGATAAACAAAAATGTTATGAAGTACAAGATGAAATGTTTGGTACAGTTAATGCTAATCAAGAGGCTGTAAAATTAATAGATAGCGGTGAGCTGACTGTTGATTTCTTCTTTTCTTGGGTATTTGGAATTGCAATAATTATATATTTAATATTTTTAATCGTTGATATAATTGTACGTAAGTTTAAGTTGGTTTTATTAGAATTTTTAGTGCCTATACCAATAGTTAGCTATGTTGATCCTAATGATAAAATTTTTGGAAGATGGTTAAAAATGTATTTTTCAACTTATGTTGACATTTTCATTAAGTTATTTGCACTAAATGTTGCATTGATTTTGCTTAATGCTGATTTAATACCAGATTATGATAGTCTTTTAATAAAAATTCTTTATATTGTTGCTATCTTAGTATTTGCTAAAATAATCCCAAGTATGATTTCTAAGATATTTGGTTTAGATTCTATGGGAGGTTCATTCAAAGACATACTTGGAATGGGCAAGGCTGCACTTGGATTTGGAGCAGGAGCTGCCATTGGAGGGGCTGTTGGTCTTGCAACAGGTATGTCAGCATTTCATGCTACTAAAGGTCAAAGTAAAAAAGACAGAGCTCTTGCTGCTGCATTAGGCGTAGGAAATGGATTCCGTTCATTAGTTACTGGTGCCGGTTCTGGTTCTAAAGGAAACATTTTAGGTGGTGCTAAATCTATTGCTGCTCAAAATGAAAAGAGAAGAAATCTTTACGCGAGTGGTGTTTCTCCAATGGCCGCAGTTGGGCAAGGTATATTATCAAAGTTTAATGCCGACTATGCTACAAGAAAAGACAAAGAAATGCAACTTGCCAATGATAAAAAACAAGTAATGGATAATTTTGCAAAGCATAAAAGTGATATGCAAAATACTGCTATGGACAGTAAGTTTATGAAATCTGTTATGCAAGCACGTAAAAATGGAGTTAATCTTGGTGACGATAAGGTTGAATATTTAAGAGATAAATGGATAGATGCTCAACTAGATGGTGTTTCAGGTAGTGATTTTATCAATAGTTTAACACAACCAGGTGAAAAATATGCTAATGATTTTGCTAATTTATTCTCTGATTCTAGATTTGGATTCGATTATGTTGGCGGATTTGCTGAAAATGGTAAAAAAGAAGCACTTGTTACTTCTATGTCAAAAGCTAATTCTGACTTATCTGATAGCAAAATTCTTACTGATGCAACTCATGTTTCTTCTGTTGATAGTTTTGCAGCTCTTGATAGTGCTACAAAAAGTGCTAAACAAACATCTTCTGCAATTGAAAGAGATGTTTATGCACAAACTGAAGGTAGTGCAAGATATAGAACAGCTAAAACAGTACGTGATAATAATTCAGGTGGAAAAAGCCAATAATTTAGGTAAAAAGGATGTGATACTATATGGATTATAATTATTTAGTACCTGCTAATAGTAAGAAGCAAGGATTGATATTTGGTTTTTTAGATAAGTTAGATTTAATAATAGTAATAGTAGGAATTTGTGTATCATTTATCTTCTTTCTTCTTCTTCCTCTAGATACTTTATGGGGTATTATATTAGCAATACTTCCTGTGGGAACAGCAGCTTTTCTGGTGTTCCCTATCCTAAGTTATCATAATGTAAGGGTATTCTTTCATGAAATGTATAAGTTTTATTTTGTAAATAGGAGAAAATATGTATGGAGAGGTTGGTGTTATCAATATGAACAATCAGATGAATCAAATGAATAATCCTGTTAATAGACAGGTAAATAATAATATGAATAGAGGAGGTAAGCCACAAGGAAAGGTTATGTCTAAGCAGGCTAAGAAGAATCCTAAATATACTGAAAACTGGCTTCCTCTTAAGGCTATTAGTAATGGTATTATGTATAATAATAAGAATGAAATGATAACTGGTGTTAAGATTCAACCTAGAAATATTTTTATTCTTGATCAAGGTTCTATGGATAATGCTTTGATTGGTCTTATGAATTTTTATAATACTATTGATTTTGAATTTTGGATGGTTGTGGCAGATCGTCCTGTTGATATAGCTGTGTATCAAGCTGAGCTTCAAGTTTTATATAATAATACTCCTGATCAAAGAATTCGTAAACTTATTGCCCAGGATATGAATAAGGGTGATTTCTTTATAAATAATGATGTTGTGGATACTGAGTATTTCTTGTTATTTAAGGAAAAAAATGGTGAAATGCTTCAGAAGAAACTTCGTAATATGATTAATAATTTGGCTGGAGCAGGACTTGTTGCTAGTCAAACTACTAATGATGATCTTAGATTGATTATTGATAATTTCTTAAATGGGGGAAGAAAATTTGAGTCTGGAGGTGTAATGCCAATATGAGTTTTTTTAAGAGTGAGGTTGCTCCTAAGGGGCTTGATTTTACGAATAGCACAATGATAGTTGCTAGTGACAAATATATGACTATTTTAACTGTTGTTGGATATCCTAGATATGTTGGTGTAGGTTTTTTATCTAATATTACTAATATGTCTGGAGTTAAGATTGTTGTTAAACATATACCTGTTCCTTTTTCTACTCTTACTAAGATGCTTAATAAAGAACTTGCTTCTATGAAGATAAGATATCAAGAGGAAAAAGATGCTACTTCTCAGGAAAGTATAAGACAAGATTATGAAACACTTGAATCTTTCATTCAACAACTTGCTGCAGCTCAGTCTAAGACTTTTGATTTTCAAATGCATATTGTACTTACTGCAGACTCTAAAGAAGATTTAGATTTAAAAAAGGTTCAAATAAAGAGTTATTTAGATGCTATGGGTCTTAGAGCTATTCCTCTTAGATTTGAACAAGAACAAGTTTTAAAATCTATTATTCCTGTTTTTCCTAAACAAGAAATTGAAGAAAGAATTGGTACTATAATGCCTAGTCCTACTATGGCAGGTATGTATCCATATATATTTGATAGCATCAAAGATCCGGGACCATCTGTTTTACTTGGTACAGATTTTTCTGGTGGTGTTGTTATGTTTAATCAATTCTTATATCAAAAAAGAAAAGAACATAACAGAGTTAATGCTAATATGATTATCTTAGGTACTTCTGGTAGTGGTAAGAGTACTGCTGCTAAGCTATTACTTAGAACTGCTATTAGAAATAGTTATAAGATTGTTGCAATAGATCCAGAAAACGAACTTAAAGAAATGGCTGAAGCCGTTGGTGGAGATACTATTGACTTAGGAAAAGGTGGAGAATTTGGACTTATTAATCCTTTTGAAGTTTTAATTGATGCTGATGAAGATGAAATAAGACAAGGACTTGGTTATACTGTTCTTACTAAAACTCTTCAATTTTTAAAAGCATTTATGAAGTATTATGATCCATCCATCGAAGAAGATGTTCTTAATTTATTTATTGAACTTACTCAAGAAACATATCAAAGATTTGGTATAAGTTTTAATACAGATTTTTCTAGATTTACTAGTGCAGATTATCCTACTTTTGATGATGTATATAAAACAATTAAAAGTAAACTTGTTTCTATGACTGATATGACTCATGAAAGAGATATTATGGAAAGACTTGAACTTAAAATAAGACCTCTTACTAATGAACTTAGATTCTATTTCAATGGTAAGACTACTATTGCACCTCGTAGTAATTTCATAGTATTTAATATTCGTGAACTTATGAATACTGATGTTAATATAAGAAATGCTTTATTATTTAATGTTCTTAAATATGCATGGAGTTTATGTCTTGATGCTTCACAAAATACTGTTCTAATGGTCGATGAAGCCCATGTGTTATTATCTGGTGGAAATGTTTTAGGAGCAGATTTCCTTGCCCAAATTCAAAGAAGATCACGTAAGTATAATACGGGTAACATTATAATAACTCAACAACCTAGTGATTTTACTCCACAAGCTGTTATAACTCAAGGTAAAGCTATTTTCGATAATGCTTCTTATTACTTAGTAATGGGACTTAAAAAACAAGCAGTCGAGGATTTATCTTTATTAATAGATTTAAATGACAATGAAAAAGAAAGTATCAAACGATACTCCCAAGGTGAAGCATTATTCGTATGTGGTAGCCGTAGAATGCGTATTAGAGTAATAGTAACTCCAGAAGAACTTGATTCATTCGGAACAGGTGGAGGTTTATAGTATATAAGGAGGCATAAAAAATGAAACTTAAATTCAAAGCCACAGCCCAAGATTGGTGTATTTTTGGGCTATTTGCTTTACTACTTCTTATAGTAGTGTCAATTCTAGTAAATAATATTCATTCATTTGCTAATTATGGTGAATTTGCAGGACTTAATCCATTTACAGCACTTATTCATAATTTAGGTGCAGTTGTTGTTTTTTATGTCTTTGCAATGATATTCTTATTTGCAACCGTTAAGAACTTCTTTTTCGATCAAGAAAAAGGATTTGGAATTGTATCAGGCGCCAAAGATGAAAAAGGATTTTCTAGATGGTGTACTGATAAAGAAATGAAAAATGATTTATCAGAATTAAGTGTTCAATCTGAAACATATGAACATGCAGGATTTCCAATTATAAATAACGGGAATAAAATGTGGGTCGATGATGGAGAAAGTCATAACCTTGTAATTGGGTCTACTGGTACAGGTAAGACTCAGTGTGTCATTCATCCTTTAGTAAAAATACTTGCTAAAAAAGGTGAATCTATGATCGTTACCGATCCCAAAGGAGAAATCTATAGAGAAAGTTGTAGTCTTTTAAAACAAAAAGGTTATCAAATAGTAATCCTAAATTTCCGTGATCCTCAAAGAGGTAATACCTGGAATCCTCTTCATTTACCATATAAGTTATACAAAACTGGTAATACCGATAAAGCAATGGAACTTTTAGATGACCTAGCTGCTAATATCTTGTATGAAGAGTCAAGTGCCAACAAAGATCCATTCTGGGAAAAAACTTCTGCCGATTATTTTGCGGGACTTTCCTTAGGATTATTTGAAGATGCCAAAGAAGAAGAAATAAATATTAACAGTATCTCTTTAATGACTACTGTCGGAGAAGAACGTTATGGAGGAAGAAGTACTTATATAAAAGAATACTTTAATAGTAAAGATCCAGCCGGAGCAGCCTATACTTGTGCATCAGGAACTATTTTCGCTCCAGAAGAAACAAAAGGTTCTATTCTATCAACATTCAGACAAAAAATTCGTTTATTTTCTTCTCGTGAAAACCTATCAGAAATGTTATCTCAAAACGACTTTGACATAGATTCAATTGGTAAACAAAAAACAGCAGTTTTTATGATAATTCAAGATGAAAAGAAAACCTATCATGCTCTTGCTACTATTTTCATAAAACAATGTTATGAAGCATTAATTGACGTTGCTCAAAATACCCCAAAAGGACAACTTCCTGTTAGAACTAATTTCATTCTTGATGAGTTTGCTAATATGCCACCACTTAAAGATATAACCACAATGATAACAGCAGCTCGTTCCAGATTAATTAGATTTACTATGATTATTCAAAACTTCGCTCAGCTCGATTCCGTTTATGGAAAAGACGATGCACAAACAATCCGTAGTAACTGTAATAATATGCTTTATTTACTTACTACAGAACTGGCAGCCCTTAAAGAAATAAGTGAGTTATGTGGAGACAAAATGGTAAAAGTAGGTAAGGGAGACAAAGAAAGAGAAGAAACTCGTCCTCTTGCTACTGTTGCTGATCTTCAAAGAATGAAACAATTCGAAGCTGTAGTAAAAAGAATCAGACTTAATCCCTATAAAACAAGACTTAAACCTAACTTTGAAATTGACTGGGGTATACAAAAAGGAGATGCAGATCCTTTTGTAGAAAGACAAAAAAGACCTATTCAAGTGTTTGATATAAAAGAATATATGAAACAAAAAAAAGCTGCTAGTCTTAGTAATATGTTAAATAATGCAGGAAACTCTGGAGGAGCACCACTTTTTAGTGGACCAAACCCATTTGATGCCCTTAAAAATACAAATCAAGAGCCAAAACCTAGTCCTATGCCAGGACCAGGCCTAAATGTTGATGAATTAGTTAAGAAAATAGATGCTAAAATAGCAGAACTAGAACAAGAAGAAAAACTCGAAGAAGAAAAGAAAAAGAAAGAAGCACAAGCTAAAAAAGAACAACAAAAAGAAGAGAAAAAAGAAAAAAATAACACACCAGATAATTCTAATATGTTTTCAAGTTTAATAAACAAAGCCCCAGAAAAAATAAAAGAAAAACCAGAAATAAAAAGAGAAACACCAAAGAAATCTGAAGTTTCTAAAATTGCAGTTACAGATGATCAATTCTTCGATGACTTTTTTGACGAATAGCCAGTTTGGCTTTTTTCTTTTGCAATAATAGTCATTTTTTATTATAGTTTTTCCCTTATTTTAATAAAATATATTAGGTGATAAAAAAATGGTATCATTTATAATTCATTACTGGATAGAAATAGTATTTTCTTTAATCGTAACATTTTTAACCTACTTATATAGAAAAATAACAAAATATATAAAAAAAATAGACATATTAAAAGATCAAGCATGCCTAAATTTAAAAATGCACATTTCTGAAAAATATGAATTAATCAAAAAGAAAAACTTTATAACAATGGAAGAAAAAGAAGAAATAATAACCCTTTATGAATTATATAAAAAATTAGAATGTTCTAATATAGTAGATGAAATGGTTAAAGAAATAAACAATATACCATTTAGATAAGGAGGGTTTATGGAGAATATAATATCTGATCTTTTATTAAAAATTGTTTTAATAAGTATAGTTTTTTCTGCATTTGAAATGGCCTTGGTTCAAAAACTAAAAAAGTTTTTTCCTTTCAAAAAGAAATGGTCCGTTCTTATACTCAATTTCGTCTCATCATTCCTCTTTGGAACAATCTTTTCAATGTGGTTCTTTTCCCTAAGTATTTATAATTCCTTATGGGTTTCCTTCTTTACCTTCTTAGGAGCACCTTCTATATACGAAACCTTAAGAAAACAAAACATTACATCTTATACCCCAGAGTCATTAACAGAAATCAGAAAGAAAACTAAGTAATTTTTTTAATAAACAAACACCTAATAAAATAAATAAATAATATTATATAAAATATGCTTAAAATATATGGAGCATATTTTATATATAAAGAAAGCTCAAAAGTCTTAAATAGATAAATACTCATTATAGGAATAAATATAGATATTATATACGTAAGTATATTTTTTTTTGTTTTATTTCTTATTTTAAACATAGTACAAATATTATTTTTAATTGCATATACAAAATATGCAATTTGTGAAAAGAACGCAGTAATTAAAAATATAGCAGCAAAATTCTCTATCCTTTCTATAAACCCAAAGACCTGTACTTTTTTAAATAAAACATATACAGGGTAGGTAAGTAAACTTCCAAGTTCTATTCCATATACTGCAATTATTAAAAATAATATAAAACCAATAAGTAAAGATGCAATTATATACCCAACAAGTATTTTCCTCGAAAAATTCTTTTTATCCTTTGTAATATATTTTAATCCAAGTATATAAAAAACTGGAGATAACGTAGTTAAAAATATAAAAGAACTATTCATTATATCCTTTATACTTACATCCACGACAGGCTTTAAATTACTAATATCAGCATAAGGAATAATCGTAAAAAGAAGTATCAAAATAACAGATACCGATATTATAAACAAAAGAAATATTGTTCTTGAAAGAGTCTCAATTCCTTTATTAATACAAAACGCTGTTATAGTCGCAATAAATATTGCAATTAAATAATATGAACTCCTTGTTAAAAACTGACTTATTATAAAATCCATAACAAGCCATGTACTTATTGTCATAGTAAATATCGCAAGAAGAAGTAAAACTATATCAAGTACATATCCAAATCCTTTAAAATTCTTTATTGTAAAATCAAAGAAATTAGTATCTATCTTTTTACTAATAAACATAATCATAAAAATAGGAATAAGTCCTATTACAAAAGCTATTAAAAGCGATATCAAAGAAGCATTCCTAGAACTATTTAGTATTAAAGAATTCGCAAATCCCGGAAACATAGCAAATATTATCCCAACACAAATTGCCATTACTTCACCACTACTAACTTTACCATTCATAGTATCATGCTCCTTTATTTATATTTCCAAATCTATACATTTTATTATTAATATTTATATTAAAACTTGCATCTTCATATAAATTACTATTCTTATATTTATCATAATCCTTATAATAATCTTTATAAAGCATATTCTTTAAACCAAGTACATCTACATTATAATCCCTAGAATAATCCAGTAAATCTCTTATATATCCTTTTATTTCATTATTTAATACACTCTTAATAGAACTTTGCACTTTAGGATCAGTTAAATCTATCTTGTTACTAATCTCAATCATTTTAGATTCAATATTAACATTTATATCCACATAAACTTTATTATTCTTTATATCAAGATTAATTTTTGATTTTGGATTATATATAACAGCTGCAAAAGTAACATCTTTATATTTTCCATTAATAACAATATCATTATAATTATTATTTATCGTATTATATGCAATTGATTCATTACTATCAAGTGGACCAAGTAATTTATTATTTTTAAAAACTGCAAGATTATCAATAATAACAGAAGTCGCTTTCATTCCTTTTTTATTAGTACATTTAACAAGTGGTACTAAAGGATCAATTCCCTTCTTTAAATAAGTACTTAAAAACTTTTCCAAACTCAAATCATAAATCGTACCATTTCTTTTCTTAGAATCTAATAAAACAGTTTTTAAACTTTCAACAGGAAATCTATTTTTAACTTCATTATCAGGATTCATAACCTCTTTAGCAGTTTTCTCTTCACTAAACAAAACATAAGTTGAAGATCTTACCTCTGGAGATCTCATTACAAAGTCAAAAACATCATTTATCTTTTTAGACGTATCTTTACTAAGTATTAAAAACTCTAAATGACTAAGATAAACATTTTTAGGATACCTAACAGAAAAGTTTCTAATAGCCTTAGCAATAGTTTCCCCCTTTGCCTCATATATCAACGTATTCGCATCATTTGAACCATCATTACTATTCTTTATATCCATAACCTGTGCAGTTAAATAAAATGAATCATCCTTATAATCTATTCCAAGAGCAGAGACCACTGCTAAATCATTTAACTCTGTATAACTACATCCACTAATCATAAAAATACTAATTATTAAAAATATAAATCTTTTCATAACTTGCTCCTTGTATAATTCTTATTCGTTAGAATAGGCATTCTTTTATTATTATTTTTTATTTCTTCCTTAAACAATGATTGTTTCAAAAACTTTTTATTTAATGGTATAAGTGGATATAAATATGGTTTACCAAACGAATCCTTAGAAGATAAAGAAGTAATAAGTAAAATTCCTGCTAAGAAGATTCCTATCATTCCTGTAGTAGTAGCAAATAACATAAAGATAATTCTCCATATTCTAATAGCATTTACCATCCCTACATTAGAAAACATCAAAGAAGAAATAGCAGAAAGTGATATTACTATTACCATAATCGGAGAAACAATTCCCGCAGATACTGCAGCATCTCCTAAAACTATAGCACCCAGTATAGAAATAGCAGTTCCAGATAAATGAGGCATTCTAATATCACTTTCACGTAATATTTCAAAAACCATAGTAAGACCAAGAGCCTCAACAATCGCAGGAAAAGGAACACCATCCCTTTGAGCAGCAAAATTAGTAAGCAAAGTAACAGGAATAGTCTCATGATTAAATGTAGTAATAGCAATATAAAAAGCAGGAAGCAGTATTGCTATAAAAAAAGCCAAATATCTAATAATCCTAGTAAAAGTAACATTGATATTACTTTGATAATTATCTTCACTAGCATGAAACATATCTCCAAAAAAAGTCGGAATAATAAGTAAATAAGGGGAGTTTTCAGTCATAACACAAACCTTACCATCTAAAAGAGCAAGACAAGCAGTATCAGGTCTTTCAGTAGTAGCAATCGTTGGGAATGTTCCATGTTTAGTCTCAATACATTCCCTTATATAAGTACTATCCATAATACAATCTATATCAATATTTTTAATCTTAGTAATAACATCATTTACAAGATCTTCCTTTGCAATATTATCCATATAAAGAATAGCAACTTGTGTTCTTGTCTGCTTTCCAACAACCTCTTCCTTTATTACCAAATCATTTGTTTTTACCCTTTTTCTAATCAATCCTAAGTTAGTTTCATAGTTCTCAGTAAAAGCATCTTTCGGTCCACTTATAGACTGTTCAGTCATCGGTTCAGAAACACCACGATATAAATCCTGCCTTGTCTCAACTACAAAAGGATAACCCTTCTCAAACATAATCGCAGTAAATCCAGCATTAATCTTAGTATAAAGATCATCTTTATCCTTAACATCTTCTATAACATTTTCAGGAAGTTCACTCTTTAAGTGATCATGTATATTTTTCCTAGTAAGCCTCTTATTAAAATTAGTAAGTCTCCTCAAAATAAAATCATTAATATTATCACTTTTACTAACCGAAGTATTATATATAAGAAGAACTTCTTTTCTACCAATTTTTATCTTTCTAAATATAATATCAGGAGAATCATGAAAATCTTTTTTTATAATACTTATTTGCTTATCTAACATAGTATCACCTTTATATTAG
>CAVFIB010000025.1:0-13269 GCA_963622385.1 Bacteroidaceae bacterium
GAAAGGGATTAATCAATAAGAAATTAATTAATATTTCTATAAGATTGATTATACGAGAAAGAAATGAGACAATTTAGTGAACAAGAGTTAATTAGGAGAGAAAAGGCTAAGAATTTGGCTTCAATGGGAATTGATCCTTTTGGACATAGTTTTGAAGTGACTTCTAATTCTAAGGAAATCAAAGAAAAGTATAGTGAAATGAGTGTGGAGGAACTTGAGAAAATGGAAGTTCCTGTTGTAATTGCTGGACGTATTATGACTAAGAGAGGTAAGGGAAAAGCTGGATTTATTAATGTTCAAGATAAGTTTGGTCAAATTCAAGTTTATGTTAAGATTGATAATATTGGTGAAGATTCTTATGATATTTTTAAGAAAAGTGATCTTGGTGATATAGTTGGTATTGCTGGAACTGTTATGAGGACACATATGGGAGAACTTACTGTTCGTGCGACTAAATATGAACATTTGGTTAAGGCTCTTCGTCCTCTTCCTGAAAAATTTCATGGACTTGTTGATACTGAGGAAAGATTTAGAAGAAGATATGTTGATTTGATTATGAATAAGGAATCTCGTAAGGTTGCTTTTATGAGACCAAGAATTATCAGATCTATTCAAAATTATTTGGATAAGCTTGGTTATACTGAGGTTGAAACTCCTATTTTAGGAACTATTTTAGGAGGTGCTGCTGCTAGACCTTTTGTTACTCATCATAATACTTTAGATATTGATATGTATCTTCGTATTGCGACTGAACTTCCACTTAAGAGATTATTAGTTGGAGGAATGGATGCTGTTTATGAAATAGGTAGAATTTTTAGAAATGAAGGTATGGATAAGAATCATAATCCTGAGTTTACTACTATTGAGCTTTATAAGGCTTATTCTGATTTGGATGGTATGATGGAGCTTACTGAAAATATTATTGGTAATGCTGCGATGGAAGTTCTTGGTACTTATGATATAAAATGGCGTGGTCATGAGATTAGTTTAAAACCTAAGTTTAAAAGACTTCATATGGTTGATGCTATTCGTGAAAAGACTGGAATTAATTTCTTTGATGATATGAGTTTTGAAGATGCTAAGAAGATTGCTTTGGAACATGATATTGAGGTTGAAGAACATTTTGCATATGGACATATTGTTAATGCTTTCTTTGAAAAGTATGTTGAAGAAACTATTATTGAACCTACTTTTATAATTGGGCATCCTATTGAAATAAGTCCTCTTGCTAAGAAAGATCCTAAGGATCCTAGATTTACTCAAAGGTTTGAACTTTTCATTGTTGGTGGAGAATATGCTAATGCATTTACTGAACTTAATGATCCTATTGATCAATATGAAAGATTTGAGGCTCAAGTAAAGGAAAGGGATTTAGGTAATGATGAGGCTAATGAAATGGATTTAGATTTTGTTGAGGCTCTTGAATATGGTATGCCTCCTGCTGGTGGTATGGGTATGGGAATTGATAGGCTTGTTATGATGCTTACTGGTTGTGAGACTATTCGTGAAGTTATATTGTTCCCTACTATGAAACCTCTTGGTGGTGGTAGTATTTCTAAAACTGTTTCTAAGAAGAGTCCTGTTACTTTAGATAATGTTAAGATTGAACCTATATTTAGTGATTATGTTAATTTTGATGATTTTAGTAGTTGTGATTTTCGTGCTGTTAAGGTTAAATCTTGTGAAGAAGTTAAGGGTTCTAAGAAACTTTTGAAGTTTGTTTTAGATGATGGAACTAGTGATGAACGTATCATTTTAAGTGGTATTCGTGAATATTATGATTCTAATGAACTTGTTGGAAAGACTTTGATTGCTATTACTAATTTGCCTCCTAAAAAGATGATGGGAATTGATTCTTGTGGTATGTTACTTTCTGCTGTTCATATGGAAGATGATGGTGAGAGACTTAATCTTATTATGATTGATGATAGTATTCCTGCGGGGGCTAAGTTATATTAGTATTGTTTAAGGAGATGTTTCTCCTTTTTTTGTGAGAAAATAGTGAAAAAATGGGGTTTTTTTGTTTTTTTTCTTTATTTTTTTTGATAAAAGTGTAATAATTATATCAGGAGGTAAAGAAATGAAAAAGAACAATTTATTTAAGGCTGTAGGAATAGTAATTCTAGCTTATATTTTGATGTCTTGGATTGTACCTATTATTTATAGTATAACTGGCACAGAGACTCAAGTTTCTTATCAAATTGGATTTGTTTCTATTTTATCAGTTTTACTTGAAACATTTTCTGGATTTGGAACTGTTGTAGTATATGTTCTTCTAGTCGGAGCATTTTATGGTGTTCTTAAAGTTACTGGGGCATATGATAAAGTTTTAGAGTTATTGTCTTCGAAGGCTAGTGGAAAAGAAAAAGGTGTTTTGATTAGTACTATTGTTGGAATGGCTATTATTTCATCTATTTCTGGTCTTGATTTAGGGCTTTTAGTTGTATTTCCAATTTTAATTAGTTTACTTGTTAAGATTGGTTATGACAAGTTAGTTGCTCTTAGTGCTACTTTAGGTGCTACTCTTATTGGTATGTATGGTGCTACTTTTGCTGGTACTTTATATGGTATCAATAATAATGTTTTAAATCTTAAAACTTTTGATCAATTTGTACCTAAATTAATTTTCTTAGTAGTAGGACTTATTGCTTTGATTATTTTTGTACTTATGTATTGTAAGAGAAAAGACTTTAAGTTTGAGCCTAAGAAAGCTGTAGTTAAATCTGATAAGAATAAGAAGAATAAATCTAAAAGTGCTGTTAAGAGTTCTAGTAAGAAGGCTCTTAAAAAGGAAAAGAGGGAACGTACTGCTATTCCAGCATTAATTATTATTGGAATAGTTATGTTAGTATTCTTTATTGGTACTACTTCATGGGAAGGAATTTTTGGTTCTAATGTATTTAGTACTGCTCATGAGGCTTGGACTGGTTTTAAGATTGGTGGTTTTGAGATATTAAATAAATTATTTGGTGGTGTTGATGCACTTGGTGCATGGAATACTCCGGTTAGATTCCAAGTTTATTCAATGATACTTATTATTGCTATGATAGTTCTTGCTATTGTTTATAGAGTTAAGGCTAGTGAGTGTTTTGAAGGATTTGTAGATGGTATTAAGGAATTTGTTGTTCCTGCTATTTTTACAATTTTGGCTTGTAGTTTATTTGTATTTATTTATTATAATCCAGTTATAACTCCTGTTACTTCATTACTGCTTAGTGCTACTGATGAGTTTAATGTTGCTCTTTCTGGATTATATACCATCATTAATAGTATTTTCTATGTTGATTATTACTATTTAGCTTATTCAGTACTTTATAGTGTTACTTCTGTTTATACAGATAGTGCTGTTCTTTCAATTATTAGTGTAATGTTTGCTAATTTATATAGCTTAGTTATGTTTGTTGCACCTACTAGTGTACTTTTACTTATTTCACTTTCTATTAGTGATGTTAAGTATGGAGAATGGTTTAAGTTTATATTTAAATTAGTGTTAACATTGTTAATTGTTTCTTTCTCAGTATTTATGTTTATGTTTGGCAGTTTATGGCTTGGAATAGCTCTTGCTGTTTTAGCTATAGTTGTGTTCATTCTTTTAAATATTAGAGATTAGTTATGGAGATGCTGTTGCATCTTCTTTTTTTTGAAAATTTGTATTATTTTTGTTGTTTAATTTTTTTGTTTTTTTATCATTATATGAATAGAATAATAATGGGAGGATTTATATGTTTTCAAAATATGATGAAGAAGCAAAGAAAGTACTTGTTAATATGCAAAAGGAAATGGTTAGTTTGAAACATCCTTATATTGGAAGTGAGCATTTGTTATTATCTCTTCTTAAGTATGGTAATGATGAGATTGTTAATAGATTTAAAGGTGTTGGTGTTACTTATGATAGTTTTCGTGATGAGCTTATAAAGGTTGTTGGTGTTGGTAAAAGTAGTAATGAATTTTATTTATATACTCCTCTTCTTAGAAATATTTTAGAATCTGCTAGTATGGATTCTAGTGATAAGGGAAAGGATGAGATCGATAGTATTGATTTATTTCTTGCTCTTTTTGAGGAAGGAGAGGGTGTTGCTATTAGGATTCTTCTTGGTATGGATGTTGATGTGGATAGTTTATATGATGATTTTAGTGTTACTAAGAAGAGTAAAGATGTTAAACTTATTGTTGATAGTTATGGTGTTAATTTGAATGATAAGTGTCTTAATGGTGAGGTTGATCCTGTTGTAGGACGTGATAGTGAGGTTTCTCGTGTTATAGAGATTTTGTCTAGGCGTACTAAAAATAATCCTTTGCTTATAGGGGAAGCTGGTGTTGGTAAGACTGCGATTGTTGAGGAACTTGCTAGGCTTTTTAGTATTTCTGAGGTTCCTAGAAGACTTCTTGGTAAAAGAATTGTTTCGGTGTCTATGGCTAGTTTAGTTGCTGGTACTAAGTATCGTGGTGAGTTTGAGGAACGTCTTGAGAAGATAATTCGTGAACTTGAAGATAATGATGAGGTTATTTTGTTTATTGATGAGATTCATACTTTAGTAGGTGCTGGTGGTGCGGAAGGTGCTATTGATGCTAGTAATATACTTAAACCTGCTCTTGCGAGGGGTAAGATTAAGATTATTGGTGCTACTACTATTTCTGAGTATAAGGAGTTTATTGAGTGTGATAAGGCTCTTTCTCGTAGATTTCAAACTGTTTTTGTTAAGGAACCTTCTTTTGATGATACTGTTAGTATTTTGAAGAAGCTTAGACCTATTTATGAGAGTTATCATAAGGTAAGTATTAGTGATGATGTTCTTGTTAAGATAGTTGAATTATCTGATAAGTATATTTATGATAGAAAGATGCCTGATAAGGCTATTGATGTTTTGGATGAGGTTTGTTCTAGGATGAGTGTTTCTTGTTATAAGAGTGATGGTCTTAATGAGATTAATAGTAAGATTACTGAGATTAAGTCTTTAAAGAATAAATCTATTATTGCTAATCGTTTTGATGAGGCGTTTTTGTATAAGAAAACTGAGATGCTTCTTGAGGATAAGAAGAGTAGGCTTGAACTTAAGGGGATTAAGGGTCGTTATAAGAATATTAAGATTTGTGATGTTGAGAAGATTGTTGGTGAGGTAAGTAAGATTCCTTTACGTCATGATAATTCTAGGTTTTTTGATAAATTTGTTGAGGGTACTTCTAGGATTATTCTTGGACAGGATAATGCTATTAAGAAGGTTTGTGATGTGTTTAAGAGAAGGCAGTTTTCTAGTTCTTGTTCAAAACCTATTTCTTTTTTGTTTATTGGTCCGACTGGGGTAGGTAAGACTTTGCTTGCTAAGAGTTATGGTAAGTATTTTTATGGTGATAATGTTATTCGTGTTGATATGAGTGAATTTAAGGAGGGTCATTCTATTAGTAAGATGATTGGGTCTCCTCCTGGATATGTTGGGTATGATGATAATAAGAATGTTTTTGAACAGGTTAAGGATAATCCTTATTCTTTGATTATTTTGGATGAGATTGAGAAAGGTAGTCGTGAGGTTATTAATTTGTTTTTACAGATTCTTGATGAGGGTTTTTGTAAGAATAGTAAGGGTGAGGTTATTAATTTTTCTAACACTAGTATTATTATGACTTCTAATTTAGGTTGTGAAAAGAATAATATTGGTTTTGGAGAGGGTATTAGTTACAATGATATAAATAAGTTTTTTGGAACGGAGTTTGTTAATAGGATTGGTTCTGTTATAAGGTTTGATAAGATTAGTTTTGATGTTTGTCAAAGGCTTGTTAATAGTTCCCTTTCTAGGGTGAGGAGTTTTTATAAAAAGAAGGGTATTTGTTGTTCTTTTTCTAATAAACTTGTTTTGGAACTTATTGATCTTTGTGAGTATGAGAAGTATGGTGCTAGGAAGCTTGGTAATATTATTAATCTTAATTTAGAGAGTTTGATTGTTGATAGGGTTTTTGAGGGTAAGACTAAAATCAGAATAGATAGTATTCTTGATACAAAGGTTGTATAACCTTCTTTTTTTTGATATAATACATGCAGAAAGTGGTGATAGAAATGAAATGTACTAGAACTAGATTTGCTCCGAGTCCTACGGGATATATGCATATTGGTAATTTGAGGACTGCTATTTTTGAGTATTTGATTGCTAAGAAGGATAAGGGTAGTTTTGTTCTTAGGATAGAGGATACTGATCAAAATAGAAAGGTTGAGGGTGCTACTCGTTTTATATATGATACTCTTAAACTTTGTGGTTTTGATATTGATGAAGGGCCTTTAAATGAAGGAAAGTATGGTCCTTATGTTCAAAGTGAGAGACTTGATATTTATAAAGAGTATGCTCATAAACTTGTTGAACTTGGTGGTGCTTATTATTGTTTTTGTACAGAAGATAGGCTTAATGAACTTCGTGATATTGCTAATTTAAATAAGGTACCTTTTATGTATGATGGACATTGTAAGAATCTTAGTAAGGAAGAAATTGATGAGAGGCTTGCTCGTGGTGATAGTTATGTTATTAGACAAGCTATGCCTAAGAGTGGTGAGACTGTTATTGATGATCTTGTTTATGGAAAGGTTGTTATTGATAATAGTGTTTTAGAGGATCAAATTTTGCTTAAGTCTGATGGTTATCCTACGTATAATTTTGCTAATGTTATTGATGATCATTTGATGAATATTACTCATGTTGTTAGGGGTAAGGAGTATTTGGATCAGACTGCTAAGTATAATCTTTTGTATGATGCTTTTGGATGGGAAAAGCCTATTTATGCTCATGTTGCTATGGTTTTAGGAGAAGATGGTACTAAGCTTAGTAAGCGTAATGGTGATGCTTCTTTTATGGATTTATATAATGAAGGGTATTTACCAGAGGCTATTGTTAATTATTTGGCTTTTCTTGGATGGAGTCCTGATAGTAATAAAGAGGTATTTAGTTTAGATGAACTTATTGCTGTTTTTGACCCTACTAGGATTAGTAAGTCTTCTAGTCAATATGATGTTAAGAAACTTAATTGGTATAATGCTCAATATATAAAGAAACTTTCTTTGGATGATTATCTTGCTTTGGTTGTTCCTTTTTTGAGAGATAGTTATGATTTTAGTGATAAGAGTGATGAATGGATTAGTCATTTGGCAAGTATTTATCAAAGTCATATTAGTTATGGTAAGCAAATTGTTGATGATGTCAAGTTGTTCTTTTCTGATGATGTTGATATGTCTTCTGAATGTAAGGAATTTCTTTTAGAGGATGGTGTTTCTTTAGTTCTTTCTACTTTTAGGGATGAGATTAGTGCTATTTCTGATTGGAGTGTTGAGGCTATTTCTCTTGCTATTAATAATACTAAGGAAAAGACTGGTATAAAGGGTAAGATGCTTTATATGCCTATTAGGATTAAGGTTTCTGGCATTATGCATGGTCCTGAACTTGCTGATACTATATATTTAATTGGAAAAGATGTTGTTTTAGATAGATTAGGAAAGGAATGATGCTTTTTGAAGTTATATAATACTCTTTCTAGAAAGCTTGAGGATTTTTCTTCTTATGAGAATGGTGTTATTAGGATGTATACTTGTGGTCCTACTGTGTATCATTATGCTCATATAGGTAATCTTAGAACTTATATTATGGAAGATGTTTTGGAAAAGTCTTTTAGGTTTTTGGGATATGATGTTAAGAGGGTTATGAATATTACAGATGTTGGGCATTTGGCTAATGATTCTGATGATGGTGATGATAAGATGTTGCTGGGTGCTAAACGTGAACATAAGTCTGTTATGGATATTGCTAAGTTTTATACTGATGCTTTTTTTGATGATTGTGCTTCTCTTAATATTAGAAGACCTGATGTTGTTGTTCCAGCGACTAGTATGATACCTGAATATATTAATATGATTGAGATTCTTCTTAATAAGGGTTATGCTTATAAGTCTGGTGATAATATTTATTTTGATACTTCTAAAGTGTCTGATTATTATGTTTTGACTAATCATACTAAGGATGATTTGTTTGTTGGGGTTCGTGATGATGTTACTATGGATGTTAATAAAAAGAATAAGACTGATTTTGTTCTTTGGTTTACTAAGTCTAAGTTTGATAATCAAGAACTTAAATGGGAATCTCCTTGGGGACTTGGGTATCCTGGTTGGCATATTGAGTGTTCTTGTATTTCTCTTAAGTATTTAGGGGAATATCTTGATATTCATTGTGGTGGTGTTGATAATATTTTTCCTCATCATACTAATGAAATTGCTCAAAGTGAGGCTTATTTAGGACATAAGTGGTGCAGGTACTGGTTTCATTCTGAACATTTGAACGATAATACTGGTAAGATGAGTAAGAGTAAGGGTGAGTTTTTAACTGTGTCTTCTCTTGTTAATAAGGGTTATAATCCTCTTGCTTATAGGTTATTTTGTTTATCTTCTCATTATAGGAAACAACTTGTATTTTCTTATGAGACTTTGGATAGTTTTAATAAGACTTATGATAAACTTCGTAAGAAGATTTCTTTGATTCCTGATGAGGGGGTAGTGTCTTTGCTTGATAAACATATTGCTAAGTTTAAGGATAGTATTTCTGATGATTTAAATACTTCGATGATGGTTACTTGTTTATATGATGTGCTTAAGGATGATAGTTTAAATGGTGCTTCTAAGAGGTATTTGATTGGTAAGTTTGATGAGGTTCTTGGTCTTGATTTGTTTGGTTATGAGGAAAAGGTTAGTTCTTTGTCTTCTGAGTATATTTTAGGTAAGATAGAGGATAGAAGACTTGCTAAGGTGAATAAGGATTATGCTTTGGCTGATGAGATTCGTGATGAACTTTTATCTTTGGGTGTTAAACTTATTGATACTAAAGATGAAACTTTATATGAGATTATATAGGAGGTAGTATATGGATATTTCATATGTGTTAATAATTATTTCTTTTGCTATTACGATAGCTGCTCAAATTTTTATAAATTGTAGATATAATAAGTATTTGAAAATTCATAATAGTATTGGACTTAGTGGTTTAGAGGTTGCTCAAAAGATTCTTAAGGCTAATGGTCTTGATGATGTGTATGTTGTTGAAACGAAAGGAATTTTATCTGATCATTTTGATCCTGGTGCTAATGTTGTTAGACTTTCTAGTGCTGTATATAGTGGTGATTCTGTTAGTAGTGCTGCGATTGCTGCTCATGAAGTTGGGCATGCTATTCAACATAAGGAAGGTAATTTCTTTATGAGGCTTAGGAAATTTATTTTTCCTATTGTTAATATTAGTTCTAAGTTTGGGTATATTGCTATTTTTATTGGTCTTATATTTGGACTTTTAGATTTGTTTTATATTGGGGTTGGAATGCTTGTTGTTATTTTGTTTTTCCAACTTGTTACTCTTCCTGTTGAGTTTGATGCTTCACGTAAGGGACTTGCTAATTTGAAGAAGTATAATCTTATAGATAGTGATGGTATGAGAGGTGCTTATAAGGTACTGGTTGCTGCTGCTCTTACTTATGTTGCTGGTCTTGCGACAACGCTTCTTGAAATTTTTAGACTTTTATTAATGGTGACAGGAGATAGGGATTAATGAGTCTTTATCAACTGTCTTTTTTAGGAGATGCAGTATTTGAACTTTTAGTACGTGAGTATATTATTTCCAAGAATGTTATTAAGCTTAATGATTTACAGAATTATACTCTTAGATTTGTTACTGCGAAGAGACAGGCTTATTTTGTTAAATGCATGCTTGATTCTTGTTTTTTGACTGAGTCTGAGATTGATATTGTTAGGCGTGGACGTAATATAAAAACACATAAAAGTCCTAAAAATTGTGATGCGGTTACATATAAGCACTCGACAGGGTTTGAAGTTTTGATTGGATATTTGTATGTTAATGATAGAAAACGTCTTGAAGAGGTGTTTAGTTATATAGTTGGTTTAAAAGGAAGTAGTTAATATGTTAGTATATGGTAAGAATAGTTGTTTGGAATATTTGAAAAAAAATAAAAAGGTTAAATCTTTATATTTGGATAGGAATTTTAGTGATAAAAATATAATTTCTTTAATAGAAAAATTGAATTTGAAGCCTTATTTTTGTACTAAATATGAACTTGATGAACTTGCAAATGAAAATCATCAGGGTATAATTATTGATGTAGGAGAATATGAATATGTAGATCTTGATGATATTATTTCTGATAATGGTTTTATTGTTATTCTTGATCATTTGGAAGATACTCATAATTTTGGTGCTATTATAAGGACTTGTCTTGCTGCTGGTGTTGATGGAATTATTATTCCTAAGGATCGTAGTGTTAGTGTTAATTCTACTGTTATGAAGACGAGTGTTGGTGCGGCTTTAAATATGAAAATATGTATGGTTACTAATCTTAATCAGACTATTAAGTATTTGAAGGATAAGAATTATTGGATTTATTCTAGTGATATGAATGGTGAGGTTTATTCGAGTGTAAAATATGACGGTAATGTTGCTCTTGTTATTGGAAATGAGGGTAAGGGGGTAAGTGAGCTTGTTAAGAAGTCATCGGATTTTATTGTTTCTATTCCTATGAGCTCTAAGATAGAGAGTTTAAATGCTTCAGTTGCAACTGGTATTATTGTTTATGAGATTGTGAGGCAAAGAAGTTTATAGGAGGTTTTTGTGGAATATAATGATTATGAGCTTATTTATATGGTTAATGAGGATGAGGAGGCTTTTTCTGTTTTGATGGATAAGTATACTCCTCTTTTTAAAAAGGTTTCTTCTTCTGCCATTAGGTATTGTTTTAATAAGGGGCTTGATTTTGATGATTTGCTGCAGCAATGTAGGGTTACTTTTTGTTATGTACTGGATAGATATGATTATAGACAGGATGTTCTTTTTTATACTTATTTGCTTATATGTTTAAGAAGATCTCTTTTTAAGTATATAAGGGGTTATGTTAATAAACCTGATTGTTATAATTATATGGATCTTGAGGAATTTGATAATATACTTACTTTTTCTTCTGATACGGATGTTAGTTCTTATTATGATGATTATTTGTATGAGGTTGATATTATTAATTTTAAGAATACTTTAGATAGTATTGAGTCTTCTGTTTTTGAGCTTAGGTATAATGGTTTTTCATATAAGGATATTGCTGTTTTACTTGATATTAATTTTAAAAAAGTTGACAATTGTTTACTAAAGATAAGAAAAAAGCTGGAAAAATATTTCTTATTTTTGTAACTTATGTTATAATGTCTCTATGATAGGTGGTTTGCGATATGAATAACATAATTTCGCTTAGACAATTTATTGATAGATGGGATGAGTTTGATAATGTTAAGGCTCATACTTTTTGTCGTCTTATGAAGAAAGTATCGGAAGCTATAGATAGAGATAATAGAAATATTATTAGGATTAATTTAGATGAGATTAAGATTAATACTGTTACTGGTGACATTGTGTTTTCTGATAGTATGATTAATATGGATAGGACTGTTTCTGGTATTAATACTGGTATTAGTCTTATGGCTGATAGGAAGAGTTCTAAGGAACATAAAAGAGTAGCACTTGCTCTTATGATACTTGGTTGGTATTGTAATGATGATGGTAGTTCTGTTATAAGTGATATAAATGTTTTGGAAAATTTTGATTATTATATGAGTATGGTTCCTACATGGCTTCAAGATTTTTTTGTTGGTGTGTTTAGGAGAATGGATTATGATACTTCTTTTTCTGATTATTATAAGAAGAATTTTATTGATGTTATTAATAATCAAATAGATGAGGCTTTTAAGGTTTATGAACTTCCTAAAGCTCAAATGGATAAAATTAAGATGGTTATTCTTAGAAGAATAGATAATAAGGTATTAGGTGGTGATCTTAATGCTTAGGGGTAATTATAATGAAAGATATGAGGAGGATTCTTTGAGAATATCTGCTTCTGTTATTAATGAAGTTAAGAGTAAGCTTCCTTTGGATGAGTATTTGAAGTCTCAGTCTGCTCTTAGTTCTAGTTTTTCTGAAATAAATAATGGTTATAATGGTCAAGTGAATAATGTTAATGGTTCTTTCTCTGGTGATATGAGTAATCCTTTTATTTCTAATGATATGAGTGATAATAATAATTCAAATGGTTATGCTAATCAAAATCAAAGGGTTTTAGTTCGTAAAATGGATAATCCTGGGATTAATCGTTATGTTAATAATAATCCTGTAAATCAGTATAATAATGGCTATCAACAGGTTAATAATGGTTATGGTTATTCGAGTGATTTTGATACTCAAAGGAATAATCCGTTTAATAGTGGTATTTCTCATGTTTTTATACTTATTTTTGCTGTTGTACTTATTGCTCTTGTTATTATGGTTAGTTTGTTTATTATGAGATCTATTGGTATGTAAAAACGAGTTATAGAATAGTGTTTGTTTACTTTCTATTACTCGTTTATTTTTGTTTGTTATTTGGTTTTATTATCTTTGTTAATTCATTTCTTATATATTCAAAGCTTTTTTCTGGGTGTTCTAACTCATTTTTTATTTCTGGTGGAAGAATTAATCTTTCTTGATCTTGTCTTTGTAGTACCTCTATGTTTAGTTTATTTACCATTGAAGCAAAGTTTTGGAACATATTGTAGTACATTCCTTTGTAGTGTTCATTTATTTTTACTCTGTGTTGGGAAAAGTCTATTAGTTTTAGTTGGTCTTCTATTACTAGAAAATTTCCTCCGTGGACGTCTTCGTAACAGATATTGTTTTGGACTAGTTCTTCTAGAATGTCTAGTGCTTTAAAGTAGTATGGGAGTGGGTCTATGTCTTTGTTTTCTTCGAAGAAATCTTTTAGTGTTTTTGAGTTGTTATAATATTTTATTAATTGTCCTATTATTATACCGTTTTCTTTTATTATTCCTAGTGGTAGTGTTGTTAATTTTATATTATCTTTGTAGACTAATAGGTTTTTTATGAATCTTTCTTCTCCTGGTTTTCCTATTTTGTTTCCTGTTGCGGAATAGATATCTTCTGGGTTTTGATCGTATAGTCTTTTTGCCATGATGACATTTTGTTCTTGTGTATTTTCACTTTTCTTTTTTGTGTTATGTAGATATATACTTGCTTCACTACCTGATGCTATGTAATTTCCTTTTTTCTCTTTTTTTAGTTCTTCTTCTGTGAAGTTTAGTTCTCTCATAGTTTCACCTCTTGGTTATATTATATCTTATATTTGTTTTGTTTCATATTATTTTTTTATAAATATGTAACTATTCAGACTATAGCACGCAAAAATGAAGAGTAATTATATAAATTGCTC
>CAVFIB010000026.1:0-13226 GCA_963622385.1 Bacteroidaceae bacterium
CTTTTTATTAATTCTGTGTTATTTTTTTCTATTAAAGGCTGAGTAGTAACAAAAGAAAAACAAAAAAAAGACAAAAAACTTAAAAACTAAGAATTTGTCTTTTTAGGTTATATATAATTTATTTTTCATATACCGCTACAAAATGCATACCATGTATAACTTTAACTTTATCATTAGGTTTATATTTTTTTCCATCTGCAGTATTATACCAATATTTAAAGTTTAATTTATTTACTGGTTCTTTTAATAAATATTCTTCATTTTCTTTTTTTAAATAACTATTTTTATTTGTTACTATATCATCACTAGTTGTTACCATCCATAACCTATTTCCATTAGAATCAGTTTTAGGTTTTAAAATCATATTATCATTTAATTGGTTTAAAAGTAAATATTTTTTGAATTCTTCTAAACTTATATATTGTGAAAGAACTTTTCCTTCTTCTACCCTTAATCCTTGATACATATAATATGGCATTATATCATTAAAATCTTTAAAATTATATAAACCCAAATTTTTATAATTTCTATTTTCCCACTTTATACTATTATTAAAATTATATAAATTAGATAAAATTACTGTACCATCTGTAGTTAAAATATCATTTGCTATTATATTATAATATCTTGTAGATACAACATGATAATATTCTGTACTTTCGTATATCATTTCAATTTTACTAACTTTAGTATATGAAATTTTATTATTATTTATTTTAACAATTTCTGTGCCTATTTTAAAATTATTATTATCATTTACTGAAACATACTTATTTAATTTTCTTGAAAAAACGCCATGTTCCCCATATGTTTTTAATATAGAACCATCAGAAAATGTAATTTTTTTATACTTTGAAGTAGTTTTACTTTTCTCTATCCAAATAGGATATTCATATGTATAAGTACCTGTTTCATAATTCCATACTAAAAGTAAATCATTATAACTTATATCTTCGATATTTTTAGTGTTATTATTTGCTAAAGTTATTTTAGTTCCTTTTATTAAACAACCTCCAGTAGCACTAGCAGTTATTGTAACATCTCCAGTAATTTTATTTATTTTTAAAAGGCCACTGGATTGTGTATATGTATAATCTGTATCGCGTGTTAAAGTCTTTTCTCCCATTTTAACAGTAACTGAACTAGGAAGAGAATACCAAGTAGATGATGTATTAAGTTGTAAAGTTGTTGAGAAACTACTATTTAAAATAGCAGTTGTAGTAGTAGTAGTGACATCATCATGTTTCAAATTAGTAAGACTATAGGTAATGGTATATTCCCATTTTAATAATGTTGTATTTGATAAACTACAATAACCATTTTCATTAGTAGCACTAGCACAATAACTTTGTCCTATATTGCCAGCCTCATCTTCACCATAAACTTTTACATAATAATTACCTTCGCTGATATTAGTTAATTTATAACTTGTAACATCAGAATTTGTTTGATATGTCGTAGTAGTTGAAGTATCTGAATTATATAAAATAATATAGTAATTTATAATTGGGGAACCTCCAGAATCTATTCTATCCCATGAGATAGTTGCTTCTCCTACTACTGTATTATTTTCATCAATACTAATATTTACATTTCCAACTTGAGGTATTTCTTTATCGCTTGCTATTGTATCTTGATCAACTTTTAAAGTTAATTCTCCTACTGCTACTTCATTTACACCAACACTGTTTAAAGTAATTGAAGTAGTTGTCTCATCAGTTAAGAAAGTGCTTCCATTTGCAACTTTAGTACATATTTCATAATCCTCTGTACTATTTGCTTTAACTTGAAATGAATTTAATTTTGTTCCATCACTTTTAACTAATACAATATTTTCGTTACTTGAACTAAAACTAATTTTTTTATCGTATGTATATGTACTTGCAACTGAAGCTGTAAAACATGCAATAGAATTTTCTCCTTGTAAATTACCTGTTTTAGGAGAAATACTTGCTAAAATATTACCAGATTTATCTACTGAAACAGAAAGATTTCCACTTATAGTAACTTCTTTATCTATATCCTCTAATGAGGCAGAAACCTTAACTTTTAATGTTTTACTCTTACCAGACAATAATTGTTCTCCTGACTCTATTTCATTACCAGTTGACGCATCTGTAATAATTGTAGAAAGAGCAACATCATCAGAAGTATCTATGCTAGCATTAAAAGAAAAGTCTGTGTAAGCATAATCATATATAGAATTATTTTTTATTTCTACTAAATAAGTTATTTCAAAAGGAGAACTGTTACCAATTACTTTATGAGATACATTTAACTCATTAACAACTGGAGTAGTTTTTTCTTTTACATTAACACATTCACTTTCTACTATTGATGCACTTATTATTTCTATTTTTCCATCTTTTTTTAAAGTAATATTACCATTCAAACCTAACTCCTGATTGTATAAAGCAAACCCAACACTCATAAAAATTATTAAAGAAAAAGCAATAAAAGCAACTATATTATATCTTGTTAGTTTCATCTTTAGAATCCTCTTTATTTTTTTTTATTAAATCATATCTCCATGCAATTCCTTCATTTATTAATATAAATATTGCTCTATCCTTTTCTAACACAAAATTAATAGGATTTCTAACCTCACTATGAGCATCAATTAATTCTTCAAAAGAAGTAACTAAAATCATATTTAATGTATGGATATCTGGAAGACAACTAGTATTTACAATAATATTATCATAGGTTTTTAAAATTTTTCTTAATTCTTTATTAAATTTATTTTCTAAACTAGCTCTCTTTATAATACACCAAAACATATAAAATACGATAGCAAAAGCAATAACATAACAAATATATCCTAAGTATTTAACGCTTTCATAATAAATTTCATTTTCTTTTACTATATCATTAATTAATGTTCCTTTTTTATTTAGTTCATTTGTCTCTATAGGGATTTCTATAGTTAGTAAAGTAAGTGGAATATTTAACTCAACTACACTTTTTTTATCAATTTTTCTTTCTACCAAATCACTTTCAATATTGTTTTCTATTACCAATGATACTTTTAAAAAACCATCTGTAGTAATTCCATATTGACTTTTAAAATCATTTAATAAATTATTATATAATTGATAATTAATCTTATTATTTATATCAATATTTACTTTTTTAGAATCCTCATATTTTTTAGTGACCTTTTCAGAAAGAGTATATTCCTTTGACCAATAATAATCATTACTATCATCCTTATTAGCGCTTACTACTCCCTTTAAATAATATGAATATTCTCCTTTTACATTTTGATCAACCTTAAATGAATACTTAAAATCTACCCATATATAGTCAATTAAACTAGCAATATATGTCCTGTTTTTTTCAAGATATGGTGTTTCAAAAAAAGAATTCTTTTTTAAATAAACTTTATAATCAATATCACTATTTTCTTCATAATTAATGGTTACTTTTTTATCACTATTTTTGCCATGATTAATCAATAACCATCCCATTGAAGCACAAAGGCAAACTAGTATAAATAATATTACATAGCGACTTAAAACTTTTGAAATCCTTTTTGTTTTCGGCATAGACATCATCCATTCATTATTTATTAAATATTTCTTGTATTATTACTGTGGGATAACCAACATATTTTACTATATATTTTACCTTTCCAAATACATCATTACTGCTAACTAAGTCAATATCAATACTATTATTATTATCCCCTTTTGTTCTAAAATATAGTGTATTTCCTTTTTTAATAATTTCTACAACTCTATGTGTTATTGTCCTTCCTCCTGATGAAAAAACTAATATATCTTCTTCTTTTATTAAAGATGTAGATACTTTTTCATATATAACTGCATCACCTTTATAATAAACAGGATTCATTGAATCAGACCCAATAGCAACAATTTTATATTTTCCAATGCCTGCGACTAAAACAAAAATTGTAGCAATAACGATAAAGATAATTATAAAGTAAACACCTTTATTGCTTTTTTTTATGTTTTGATAATCATTACTCTTTATCATCTTTCTCATTTTTAAATAAAGTAAATATGGCATCAATATTCCTAAAACAGAATTAATGTAATCACCTAAACTAGGTATTATAGGAACAATAAACCAAAATATTTTTAAAGTTATCGCTAATATTAGTGTAGGAATTAAACTAATATTATATGTTATATATGTAAATAATATATGCCTTGCAGTTATTGAACAAAATTCTAAACATAAGAACAAAAATATTTGTTTTGAACTGCTTAAATCATAATAATTAATTGTTAAAAGTAAATCATATAATATATATATAATAGTAATAAATACTAAAGATTTAGTGTTATTATTTGATTTTTTACATATTATATATCTTATCATTTCCATACTTATTGTTATTATTAAAACAGGAAATACATTATTAAATAAGTTGATGATAGTATGAGAGTATACACTATGAGAAAAACCAGTTAAAAAACCTAAACAATATAATCCTATAATATATATAAAACAATATATTATAGCATATCGCACACCTAATTTTTTAAAATAATTATTATCTCTTGGAAAGCCGTTTTTAATGAACATTAATGCTAATGGTAATAGCCATATTATCATTTGAATATAATTCAAATACTTAAAAGATTTAAATGGTATTATTATAAAAAACTGCATTAATAATAAATAAATTAAAAGTAAACTTTCATATATGTATATACTCCTTTTACTATTCATCATATTTTCACTCTATCCTTTTTTATTTATTATGCCTTTTGTACATAATCTAAACTTGCTGTTAAATTCAAAGTAACATCTTCAGTTGGTAAATCTTTAGCATCTGTCGGAAGTACATATTCTACTCTAACCTTAACAGGTTTTGTCGCTTCAGAAGCTAATTCGCTGCTAAGACTAGTAGTAGTTGCAGTATATTCACTAGTATCATAAGTTACCTTATAAGTAATAAACTTTTTTTGTGCATCAGTTAAATCAGACATAGTCAAACTTTTTAAGATAGCATCAAATGTCCCAGCATTTTTTACATTTACAGTAAATTCATAAAATTCACCCGGTTTTAAGGTAACTGCATAGGTCATAGTTGTAGCAGTAAGAGTTTTTGATGTTGCAGCAACACTGCCAGTAGTTTCAGTATATGAATCATCAACAAATCTAATATCCCAACTAGCTTTTTTAGCAGTCGCAGTTCCATTAATATCTAGTTTTTGAGCATATGCTGCAAAACCCACTGACATAACTAAAAATGCTATTGATAAGAAAAGTATTGATAAAGTTGAGGCATTCATTTTCTTTTTCATTCTCCTCACCTCCCCATATTCAAATTATAGAAACAAAATTACACAATAGCTATTCCAACTACTATTATGCTATTTTATAAGACTAATATAATAAATATAAAGAATTCATATGCTATATTAATCTTATTATAATAAGTTTAACATAAATACAGTTCATTTAAAAGTATTTTTTTTATATTATTTTAACTTTTGGTTACTATTCACAGTAAGCTTTGATAACACGACAAAAATTTCTTCAATAGTAAAGGGATTATTTTCAGAAAGTCGAACTAAAGCTTCATGGACATTAATATTATTTCTTTTACATGTTTCAATATAACTTTTAATATTACTATAATATCTAGCATTTTCAATATTTTTAAATTGTCCTGAAACTTTCATCTTAGTCTTACTACTTCTTAAGCTTCTTTCTGATAGATTATTAGAAAATGGCACATCGAATCTAATCATCCACATTAGATAATTTGTTTTATATTTTATTAGTCTATTAATAAGTGCTTTTTCATTTTGACCAAAATATGAATTATATTCTTTTTTATTGATTTCTTTGGTTTTATTTATAATATCATCATATTTATTTTGAACTTCTTCTATGAATAATTCCTCGAAATATTCATTACCTTGGTTAATATATTCCTTTCTTTTTTTGTTAGTTTCCTTTAATAAAACTATTAATTCTTCTGCCCATTCACGTTTTAAATCTTCTTTTATTTTTTCTAAATTTCTTATTAAATGAATACAACATTCTGCATTTTGAAATTCATAATCATCATTATAATTAACCATATTATGATCGTGAACTACTACAGTATCTTTGCCTAAAGCACCTAATATGCTATCTGCATCTAATCCTTCTTTATTCTTTTTTTCATGCGCTGTATATAAAGCTATTTTTTCTGTGTCATAGAATCTTAAACAGCCTCTGCTTGCATTAATCATTATTACTGTATCATCCCAGTTTATTATTTTTTCTTTTATTATTTTTTGCTTTACATCTTTTATGAATTGTTCTAATTTTTCTGATGCTTTCTTTTGTTGTTTTACTAAATATCCTTCACTTATACCTATTTGATTAGATGAAAATCCTTTAATTAGATTCCTTGTCCTATTGTAAGATACACATCCTTCATTTATTAAAGAAAGGGCTAATGCCTTAACATTAGAACCATATTGATTCTCCTCCTTTAAATATTCTGGAATTGGTACTTGTAATTTTTTTCCACAACACAAACATTCATATTCTTTAAAATAATGTCTTATTTTTTTGATTCTTATTTCTATATCTAATTCATCTTTTACTCTTTCTCCAATTTTTTTAAGTTTTCTCCGCAGGGACATTTATCTATTTCATAGTAAACACTATCAGTTAGCTCTTCATCATTAAATTTCTTTAGTTTATGCTTCTTGTGGCCTATTTGACCTCCTATACTTTTTCCTGTTTTTTCTCTAGAGTTGGGAATTCTTTTGTTTTTTCCTATAGGTGTTTTACTAGTTGGAATTTCTGAATTATTACTGTCTATATTTAATAATGATTTTAATTTTAATATTTCTTCTTTTAAACTTTCATTTTCTTTTTGTATTTCTTCACATCTACTATTTACTTTTCGTTCTACTGTTTTCTCTAAATTCTTTTCTAGATAATTATATTTTAATTGTAATAAACGATATTTTTCTTTTCTTATTTTTACAGTTTCTTGTAAGTTCATTATTTGTTTTTCTTGTTTATCTACTGTTTTTTGTAGTCTTCCTAAAGACGTTTCTTTCATTGCTATCACTATTCTTTCAAAAAAACATTATACATGATATTTCAATAGAACAAAAGACAAGCTAAAGCTTATCCTGAAAACCTCACGGTTCCCTTTTTCTGCTTCATAGATATCATTTTTGATATTCTCCACAGACTTAAATTCCGATAGTCGCTACCGTACTCTATATTTTATTTTTATATTTGTTTGTTCTTTTTTAAACCCTAAGTTCTCTAATATACATACTTATTCCTTAATTCATTATATTGATACTAGCATTTAAATCTCTATCAATTCTAAGTCCACAACTATTACATTTATACTCTCTTTTATTTAAATCTTTATATTCATCATCTCTATTTCCACAGAGACTACATATTCTAGATGATGCATAATTCACTTATACTTTTTGATAGATTATTTTTCTTACCTTTAATTATCATTTTAACTTTTTTTGAACAATATTTGAATACAATCTGAATTTATAAGCCTTATACATACACATATCCCCCCCTTGGATAATTTAATTATATCAAACAAACATATGTTCGTCAATAGTTAATGGATTTTTTTCATAACAAACCAAGAACTTTCCTTATATATAAAAAAAGACTATGAGTTATTTTTACAAAATTCCCCATCTTTTGATGGTCTTAGTAATTTTGATATCTATGGCTATTTTTTCAATATATCTTTTATTCTTGTTTTTATTATTTTTGTTAATTTCAATAATTTCTTCTTCAACATTGCCTGAATTAATAAATTGATCTAATTTATTTGTTAGAGAATGTGGTTTGTGATTTAGTTGACCACCTTTTAGCTTGTCAGATTTTTTTCTTCTATTAATAATTACTTTTTTATATCCATTTGTTTTTACTTAATTTTTTTACTTGAGCATCTGTAAATAATATTTTTGACATTATTACCACCAACTTTCTTATATTACACAATAAGACATAATAAAAACCTATAAAGTAGATCTCTCTTTTTTTGAAAGCCCACTTTATAGGTTACATTTTATATCTAAGTCTTCTAGGAAATTTTTTCCTTTATGGGGTTCGTATCTTAGTAAATCGTTATAGTCTTGTTGTCTAAGTACTTCGTATAGGACTATTGCAACACAGTTGGAAAGATTAAGACTTCTTACGTCACTAAGCATAGGAATTCTAATACATTTATCTAGGTTTCCTTTTAGTATTTTTTTATCTATACCTGTTGATTCTCTTCCGAATATTAAGTAAATGTTTTCTTCTTTGTTACTGTAGTCGAAATCACTATGAGCTTTTTTTCCATATCTAGTGAAATAATAGTAAGAACCTTTGTTTTGCTTTTGAAATTCATCGAAGTTTTCATATACTTTGTAATCTAGTTTATCTATATAATTTGCTCCACTTCTTTTGATACTTTTTTCGTCTAGGGAGAATCCTAGTGGTTTTATTAGATGAAGTTTGCTTCCTGTTGCGACACAGCTTCTCATTATATTACCAGTATTTTGTGGTATTTCTGGTTCGAATAAAACTATATTTATCATAATTCATACCCCTCTAGGAATTCATTTACTTCTTCTATGCCTACTTTGTTTTTGCTGTTTGAACTTAAAACGTCTACTATTTTTCTTTGGTTAAAGATTAGTAGTGTTGGATAACCAAATACTTTTTTTACTAGGTTATCGCTTTTATATTTTAGGTAAACTTTGCTTAGGAGATCTGTTTCGTCGTTTGAGTAGCCTAGGTTAAGATAAATGATTTCGTCTGTTAGATTGTTTTTCTTTACGTAGTCTTTGAATTTTTTTTCAAAACTTCTACAGATGTCTTCGTCTGTTGTGCATAGATACATAACAAGAATATCTCTTTCTTGAAGGACGTCATCTAGGTTATCGTATTCTACTTCTCTTAGAGCTTCTGTAATTATTGGTCTGTTTATTTTGTGACTACTATATTGTCTATACCAAGAGAATACATACATAGAAATAAGCAATGTACATATGATAATAATTCCAAGTGTTATATAGTTTTTAAAGGGAATATCCCTTTTATTAGTGTTTGATTTCATAAAAGTATCACCTCATTATAAATATATTCTAACATATAAAATTTATATTGGAAACAAAAAACTAAAAATTAATTCCTTTCTTATCTCGAACGTGATAAAAGGCTTGTTTGGATGTTTTTCCATAAAATTCTTCTAGGGCATCTAGTAAGTGACAGGGATTTTCATTATGGGGCTCCATATATATTAGGGCAAATTTATCTATTAATTCTTTTGGGACTCCTACATCACATAGATACTGTAAATAGTAATAGAATTCTTTCATATCTAGGTTTTGCATGCCGCCTCCGAAGATGTATTCGAAAATGACCATGATATAGCAATAAAGTTCTGTGTCGTATGATGGCTCGAATAGTCCTCCGACGTTATTTGGACATTTTTTATATTTATTTACGTGATTGATATTTGACTTGTTGTTTAAATATCTAGATGGCATTGCTAGATTGTGTCCTATTTTTGCACTATCCATATCTACTACATTGATTGTTTTTGTGTCTAGATTTAGGATGAAGTTACTGGCATGAAGATCGTTTATATAAAAGTTGCCTAGTCCTTTGTCTTTGTTGTATTTTCTAATGTATTTCATTTTTTCTAGAATATAGCCAATTTCTTTTAGAAATTTTATTTTATCAGAGGTTGAGAATTCAAATGATGAGAGTGCTGTTCTTAGATTAATTCCGTTTACATATGGCATTGAAAAGCCTACTATGTCTCCTCCTACAGAAATTAGTTCTTTTGGTAAGACTAGTTCTTCTAGTTCTATGATGTCTTTTTTGTCTATTTCTTCGTTTATGGTATATAGTTTATTACTGAAGACTTCTCCTTCGGTTATGTATAGTCTTTTGAATACTTTTTTTTCTTTTTTCCATTTATCTTTACTATCGAAAACAAATATTGATGATTCGGTATTAAATACATTAGCTGGAACTGGTAATTTTTTTAATCTTGAAAACTTTGCACTTGAAATGTTTTTTATTCTCAAGGTATCATTCCTTTGGCACCGAATACGTCTTCATAGGTGTATTGTTTTCCTTTACAGGATTCAATATATGATGGGACTTCATATTTGATGTTTTCTTCTCTGTTTTTTGCATATACTTTGAAGAGTTCTTTGTTTCTTATTTTGTAATCGTGCATAAGTATTTCTTCATTTGTTGTTCCTATTACTATTTCGTCGTTAAAGACTGTTTTTGAGTCGTTGTATACTTTAATTAGTGATTCTGCTAGTTGATAGGCTTCTTTGGTATTGAAACCTTTTCCTGATAGAATTATGATTTTTAGTTTATCTAATAGATAAAACATTGTGTAATCGTTAGCATATTTATAAGCTTTTCTTGTGTCTGAAACGTTTGATAGATCAAAATCGTACATTAGACAAAATCTTTTTACTAGTAGAGGGGTATCGTTTATAAGTTCCATTGGATCGTTATATAGAGTGAAAACTCCTTTTTTGAAGGTGTTGTTTTCTGTGTATTTTTTTATTAATAGTTTATCTATATTTTCTGATTTTATTTTTCTATTCATAGTACCACCTAAAGCAAGAAAAAGAGACTAGACCCTTCCTCTTTTTATTATTTCCTCTCTTATTAGTTTTATAAAGCTATCAACGTCTATGGTTACTGTTTCTTCTACTCCGTGAGTTCTATAGCTTACAGTATTACTATCTACTTCGCTTTGTCCTATTATTAGGTTATAACAATATTTTTTCATTTGGGCTTCTCTCATTCTGTAACCTAGTTTTTCTTCTCTATCGTCTAGATTTACTCTGAATCCTTCGTTACTGAATTTTTCGTATAAGGATTTAGCATATTCTAGGTGATATTCGTTTCTAACTGGTAGAATGTTTATTTGAACTGGGGATAACCATAATGGAAGGTGTCCTTTTGTTTCTTCTAGGATGTATGCTATAAATCTATCTAGGGAACCTAGGATTGCTCTATGAAGGACAACTGGGGTTTTACGGGTTCCATCTTTGTCTACGTATTGAAGTTCGAATTTTTTTGGTAAACAGAAATCTAGTTGACAAGTTGATAGTGTTATTTCGTTTCCTACTGCTGGTTTTACGTTAACGTCAAGTTTTGGTCCGTAGAATGCTGCTTCACCTATTTCTTCTGTGTAACTGATGCCTAGTTCGTTCATAACGAGGCGAAGTTCGTTTTCGGCTTTGTTCCACATTTCATCATCTGGATAGTATTTTTCTTTGTCTTCTGAATCTCTTAGAGATAGGACACATCGATAATCAGTTATGTTAAAGTCTTTGTAAACGTCAAATATTAAATTAACGACATTTTCGAATTCTGATTTGATTTGTTCTGGTGTTACGAAGAGATGGGCATCGTTTTGGCAGAAATGTCTTCCTCTTTCTATACCTTTGACTGCTCCGCTTGCTTCGTATCTAAAGTCATGTGCTATTTCTCCGATTCTGATAGGTAAATCTTTGTAAGAGTGAAGTCCATTGTCGTATATCATCATGTGATGAGGACAGTTCATAGGGCGAAGAACGAAGCTTTCTCCATCTACTTCCATAGCTGGGAACATGTTTTCTTTATAGTGATCCCAGTGACCACTTGTTTTGTAAAGTTCTACATTTCCTACGCATGGAGTAAGTACGTGTTGGTAACCTAGTTTTCTTTCTTTTCCTTTGATGTAGTTTTCTAGTTCTTCCCAGATGATATAACCGTTAGGTAAGAACATAGGAAGACCACGTCCTACTAAATCGTCTGTCATGAAGATTCCTAGATTTTTACCAATTTTACGATGATCTCTTTCTTTTGCTTCTTCTAGTTCTTTTAGGTATTTTTCTAGATGTGGTTTTGTATCAAGACATACTCCATATATTCTTTGAAGTACTTGTTTTTTAGAGTCTCCTTTGTAATATGCTCCACTTACTTTAAGGAGACTAAAGTTTTTAAGGAGTTTTACGTTATCTACATGGGGTCCACGACAAAGATCTGTAAAGTCCCCTTGAGTGTAACAAGATATTACTGTGTCTTTATCCATTTCGTTTATTAAATCAATTTTATAAGGATCGTCTTTAAATCTTTCAAGGGCTTCTTCTCTTGAGATTTCTTCACGATATATTCTTTTTCCACTTTTTACGATTTTTTTCATTTCTGCTTCAATGGCAGGAAAGTCAAATTCACTTATTACTGCTTCTCCTAGATCCATATCGTAATAGAAACCTGTATCAATAACAGGTCCTACCCAAAACTTAGCATCTGGGTATAAATGTTTAATTGCATGGGCAAGTAAATGAGCACAGCTATGGTTAAGTACGTTTAGTTTTTCATCATTTTTAATATTTATCATATAATCATTCCTCTCTATTTTCTTTTTTTAATAATTTTCTAATTTTACTTTTTTTGGTGCCGTGTTCTTGTCTACTTTTAAAGTATAATTCTTTTGAAACTTCTCTTGCAGTTTTATAATCATGGTTACTAAGTAGTTTCTTTTTAAAAGAAGCAAGTTCATATCTATTCATATCACAGATCGTGTACTCATCGAAGTCTTCTTCTTGTGGTAAAGTGGTTTCACAAGATGCTTGGTCGTTTTCTAGTATTTTGTCCATACAAGAGTTTATATCTTCTAGAACAAAGGGATTTGAATAAGCCTTAATATTATGGGATTCGTCTCTTACTAGAAGAACAAAGCCTCTTAAAATATCTTCACGAGTAACTTTATCACTTGAGATTGTTTCAATAAAGGGAAACATTCTTTTTATATTACCATGTGTCATATTTAGAAATGTTCCTTTTTTGAAATTATAAAACATATGGAAGTAATCATCAATAGAAATATAATAAGATATATATTCTTTAAAATTTTTTACCTCAGCCATAATAAAACCTCCTACAAAATAAAAGCTCCTAAAAAGGAGCGTTAAGACGCGGTACCATCCTACCTTATAACTTTCATCAGTAACGGAAATAACCCGGATATCTATTTCTAGATCAGCTCATAGGTAGTAATAAATAAATATTATATTAGTTTACACCAAACACTAATTCTCTTTGATAATAGTTTATTTACCATGTCCTCTTCTTTGCCTTTAAATATAGTTTAAAGCCTTTTTATGTAATTGTCAACTTGAAAATGATGTTTTGTTAATCCTTTTTTAAAATGATACCTTATCATTATTAGAAATGATACCTCG
>CAVFIB010000027.1:0-13068 GCA_963622385.1 Bacteroidaceae bacterium
CAAATATAAAAATAAAATAGAGAGTACGGTAGCGACTATCGGAATTTAAGTCTGTTGAGAATATCAAGAATGATATCTATGAAGCAGAAAAAGAGAACCGTGAGGTTATCAAGGTAAGTTTACTTATCTTTTGTCTTATAGGAAGGTTATATCTTTTGATTTAAAATGTGAATAAAAATTATAAAACTTTCTCATTATTCAAGCGTGAAGTGAAAATTATCAAAAAAATAAAAAAATAGCACTCATATATTGACAATGCTAATGCATAATATTATAATGGTATTAGCACTTGAGTATTAATGGTGCTAGAAGAGGTGTTTTGTATGCTTACGACAAGACAAGAAAGGGTTTTGGCAGTTATAATTAGAGAATATGTTAAGAATGTTACACCAGTAGGATCGAAACTAATATGTGACGAGCTTAATTGTTCATCTGCGACAATAAGAAATGAAATGTCATCTTTAGAAAATTTAGGTTATTTAGAGAAGACACATATTTCATCAGGTAGGATTCCTAGTGAAAAGGGTTATAGATATTATGTAGATAATTTGATGAAACCTAAGGAAATGACTGGTGAAGATATGTTAAAACTTCAGACAATTTTTAATAATAATAAACTTGAGCTAAATGATTGTTTAAAGAGGAGTTTGGAAATAATTTCAGAACTTACTGATTATACATCTGTAGTACTTGGTTCAAGTTCTAGTGAGAATAAGTTAAAAAAAGTTGAAGTTCTTCCACTTGAGAAGGAAAAGTTATTGGCAATTATAATAACTGATAAGGGACATATAGAGCATAAACAAATAAAGATGAGTGGAGTAAGCCTAGAGGAAATAAGTAAGAGTGTTGAACTGATAAATAAGTTGATTATAGGGACACCAATTTGTGAAGTGAAAGAAAAACTTGAATTTGAGGTGAAGCCTATAATTAATAAATATGTTAAGCAACATGAAACAATATATAATGCCTTTTATGATGTGTTTAATGACTTTGTTATAAAAAGTGATATTTCGTTTGTAGGAAAGAATAAAATTTTAAATCAGCCAGAGTTTAATAATGTTGAAAAAATAAAGAAGTTATTTACTAAACTTGATGATGAAAGTACATTAAGACATATTGAAGAGGATAATAATGATATAAGTATTTATATAGGTAATGAAACGAATTTAGATGAGGATGTAACGGTTATTAAAACGAAATATAAGGCAGATGGTGAAGAGGGAGAAGTTGCTATAATAGGTCCTAAAAGAATGGAATATTCTAAGGTGGTATCGCTTTTAAATTATATAAAGGAAAACCTAAATAAGAAATAAAGGAGTGCTTATGGAAAAAGAAGAAAAACAAGAGGCAACACCAGTTGAGGAACAAAAGAAAGAGAAAGTTAATAAAAAAGAAAAAAAGAATAAACATGAACAGGAACTTTTAGAAAAGTTAAAAATTTTAGAGGAAGAAACTTTAAGAGCAAAGGCAGATTTAATTAATTATCGTAAGCGTAAAGATGAGGAGGTATCGAATTTATTAAAATACTCAAATCATGATATATTAGCATCGTTACTTAAGGTACAAGATAATTTTGAAATGGTCATAAATAAGGATGATTTATCTGAAGAGTTGAAAATGTATTTGGAAGGTTTCAAACTTATCTACAATCAAATAAAGGAAATATTGAGTGCTAATGATGTTAAGGAAATTGAAGCACTTGGTAAGCAGTTTGACCCTATGTTTCATCAATCAGTAGCCATGAGGAAAGATGAGACTAAGGAATCAGGTGAGGTTTTAGAGGTATATCAAAAGGGATATACATATAAAGACAAAGTTTTAAGACCAGTAATGGTTATAATAAATGAATAAGAAAGAAGGAGATTTTTATGAGTAAAATTATAGGTATAGACTTAGGTACAACAAATAGTTGTGTCGCAGTTCTTGAAGCTGGGGAAGCTAAAGTAATCCCAAATCCAGAAGGTAATAGAACAACACCTTCGATAGTATGTATGAAAAATGGAGAAATAATAGTAGGAGATGCTGCAAAGCGTCAAGCTGAAACAAATCCTAATACAGTTCGTAGTGTAAAGAGACTTATGGGTACAAAAGAAAAAGTTGAAATGGAAGGAAAGAAATATAGTGCAGAAGAAGTAAGTGCAATGATTTTAGGAGATCTTAAGAAAAGTGCAGAAGCTTACTTAGGTGAAAAGGTAACAAAAGCAGTTATTACAGTTCCAGCTTATTTTAATGATGCACAACGTCAAGCTACTAAAAATGCTGGTAAGATTGCAGGTCTTGAAGTAGAAAGAATTATTAATGAACCAACTGCAGCTTCACTTGCATATGGTTTAGATAAACAAGAAAAAATGCAAACTATTTTAGTTTATGACTTAGGTGGAGGAACATTTGATGTATCAATCCTAGAATTAGGTGAAGGCGTATTTGAAGTTAAAGCTACAAATGGAAATAACCATCTTGGTGGTGATGATTTTGATGAAGTAATTATTAAGTATTTAGTTGAAGAATTTAAAAAACAAAATGGTATTGATTTATCAAAGGATAAAATGGCAATGCAACGTCTTAAAGAAGCTGCTGAAAAAGCTAAAAAGGATTTATCTGGAGTTACTACAACACAAATATCTTGTCCATTTATAACACAAGGTAGTGATGGGCCACTTCATTTAGATATGACACTTACTCGTGCTAAATTTGAAGATTTAGTTAGAGATTTAGTAGAATCTACATTGAAACCAGTAAGAAATGCATTAAAGGATGCTGGAATGAAAAAAGAAGATATTGATCAAGTAATATTAGTTGGTGGTTCTACACGTATTCCAATGGTTCAAGAATTAATTAAGAAGGAATTAGGAAAGGAACCAAATAAATCAGTTAACCCAGATGAAGTAGTTGCAATGGGTGCTGCAATTCAAGGTGGGGTACTTACTGGAGATGTTAATGATATAGTGCTTCTTGATGTAACACCACTTTCACTTGGTATTGAAACTTTAGGAAATGTAATGACAACATTAATTCCAAGAAATACAACAATTCCAACAAGTAAGAGTCAAGTGTTCTCAACAGCTGCGGATAATCAACCAGCAGTAGATATTCATGTTCTACAAGGTGAAAGGCCAATGGCTGCAGATAATAAGACACTTGGAAGATTCCAACTTACAAATATACCACCTGCACCACGTGGAGTGCCTCAAATTGAAGTGAAATTTGATATAGATGCAAACGGTATAGTAAATGTAACTGCTAAAGATCTTGGAACTAATAAGGAACAAAAAATAACAATTACATCTAATACAACTTTATCTGAAGAAGAAATTGATAAAATGATGAAAGAAGCTGAAGCAAATCGTGCTGCAGATGAAAAGAAAAAAGCTGAAGCTGATGCAATAAATGAAGCAGAATCAATGGTATTCCAAACTGAAAAAGCAATAAAAGATCTTGGTGATAAGATAGATGCTAAGGAAAAAGAAGAAGCAGAAGAAAAAGTTAAAGCTTTAAAAGAAGCAATAGATAAAAAAGATGTTGAAGATATAAATAAGAAACGTGAAGAACTTCAAGAAGTTACATATAAACTAGCAGCAAAAGTTTATGAACAAGCTAGTAAAGAACAAGCTAATCAAACAAATGAAGAACCTAAACAAGATGATGTAAAAGAAGCAGATTTTGAAGAAAAATAGTAGTAAGCCTTACATAATGTAAGGCTTCTAGTCATAAAAATAAATAAAAAGGAGAAACTATGTCAAAACCAAGAAAAGAAATAAGTGATAAATATAAATGGGATTTATCAAAAATCTATAGTAGTGAAGAAGAAGTTTCTAGTGATATAAAAAAGGTAAAGGAATTAACAAAGGATTATGAAAAGTACAAGGGAGAGATCACATTAAATAGTGAAAATTTGTTAAATGCTACTGAGGATTACTTTAAAATATCCAGAATATTAGATAAGTTAATAGTGTATTCACATATGAGATTTGATGAGGATAAAGCAGTTTCAAAAAGTGAAGAAATAATGGGAAAGATAGATAAAATAGCAGATGAGGTTTCTGAACATTTAGCGTTTTATACTCCGGAAGTTTTGAATGAAGAATATGAGGTAATTCAAAAGTATATAAGGGAAAATGATCTTTTGAAAAAATATACTTTTATGTTTGAGGATCTTTTTAGAGATAAGGAACATATACTTTCGTTAGAACAAGAACAAATGATGGCTCGTTTAGGAGAAGTTTTGTCAAGTCCAGAGAATACATTTAAAGTATTAGATGATGTCAATTTAAAATTTCAAGATATAACAGATGAGAATGGTAATAAAGTTTCACTTACAAATAGTAATTATTCAAATTATTTAAAAAATGAAGATAGAAGAGTAAGAAAGGAAGCATTTACTAGTTTATATACGTCATATAATAATTTTAAAAATACGTTTTCTTCTCTTTTAAAGGGTAATGTAAAGAGTAATTTCTTTATTTCGAAAACCAGAAAATATAAAAGTCCACTTGAAATGTCTTTATATGGAGATAATATTAGCAAAGATTTATATACAAGTTTGATTAATAAGGTACATAGTAACTTAGATATAATGGAAGAGTATATGAAGGTAAGAAAAGATGTTTTGAAATTAGATGAGTTACATATGTATGATGTATATGCTCCACTTGTATCTAATATAAGTAAAGATTATTCGTATGAGGAAGCGAAGGAACTTGTGATAAAGGCTTTGGAACCTTTGGGAGATGAATATATAAATGATTTGAAGCAGTTATTTGATAGTAATTGTATAGATGTATATAACAATAATAATAAAAGAAATGGTGCATATTCTTGGGGAAGTTATGATACTCTTCCATATGTTTTGCTGAATTTTGAGGGTAATTTTAACGATGTGTCTACAATTGCACATGAGCTGGGACATTCTATGCATAGTTTGTATTCTCACAAGAGGCAAGAATATCATGATTCAGGGTATCCAATTTTTCTAGCGGAAATTGCTTCTACTGTAAATGAAATATTATTAAATAGGTATTGTAGTGATAATGCAAAAACTAAAGAAGAAAAGGCTTATTATTTGAATAATTTATTGGAAAATTTTAGAACAACTTTAATAAGACAAACAATGTTTGCGGAGTTTGAACTACAAATACATGACTTGGAGGAAAAAGGAGAAGTTTTAACTGAAGAATTGTTGTGTAGTACGTATTCAAAACTAAATAAACAGTATTTTTCAGATGAAGTGATAAGTGATGATTTGATAAAATTAGAATGGGCACGTATTCCACATTTTTATACTAGTTTTTATGTATATAAATATGCAACAGGTATAGCGGTGGCTTCTAAGATAGTAAGTGATATTTTAGATAAGAAGGAAAATGCTCTTGAAAATTATATAGAATTTTTATCAAGTGGGGGAAATGATTATCCACTTGAGATATTAAAAAAAGTTGGTATAGACATAGCAAATGATGATACGATAGATAAGGCTCTAGAAATGTTTAGACAAACTTTAAATGAGTTTAAAGAAATAACAAAGTAGAAAGAGGTAGTTTATGGCAAAACGCGATTATTATGAGGTTCTTGGCGTTAGCAAAAATGCAGACGAAAAAGAAATAAAACTGGCATTTAGAAGATTAGCAAAGAAGTACCATCCGGATGTAAATAAGGAACAAGGTGCGGAGGAAAAGTTTAAGGAAGTTCAAGAAGCTTATGCAGTATTATCTGATGAAAACAAGCGAAAGCAATATGATAAATTTGGTCATGCTGCGTTTGAAGGTGGTGCTGGTTCGTCTCAAGGATTTGATTTTTCAGGTTTTGATTTCGGAGATATTTCTGATATATTTGATAATGTCTTTGGTGGTGCTAGTTCATTTGGTTTTGGTAGATCAAGAGGTAGTTCAAAGAGAAAAACCAAAGGAAATGATAGTCTTTTATTAATGGAAATTACATTTATGGAAGCAGCACTTGGGACTGTAAAAGAAATAGAAATAACTACAACTGAAAAGTGTCATGAGTGTAAAGGAAAAGGTGGATTTGGTGAACATACTTGTGAAGAGTGTCATGGTAGTGGTACAGTAACAGGTACTCAAAACACTATATTTGGTAGTTTCTTAACTAAAACAACATGTCCTGTATGTAAAGGTGAAGGTGTAACATTTGATAAAACTTGTTCAAAATGTCGTGGAACAGGACGTGCAAAAGTAGTAAAAGAAATAGAAGTTAAAGTTCCAGAGGGAGTAAATACAGGTAATAAAATAAGGTTATCTGAAATGGGAGAGTCTTCTCCGAATGGTGGTCCAAATGGGGACTTATTTATAGAATTTAAAGTAAAAGAACATGAGTTTTATAAAAGAGAAGAAAATGATGTTTACATAGAGCTTCCAATAACAATAACTGAAGCAATTATGGGAACGAAAAAAGATGTAAAATTACTAAATTCAGTAGTAACATTAACTATTCCAGCAGGTTCTAATTCTGGAGATAAGCATAGAATAAAGGGAAAAGGAATAAAAGATGTAAATTATCATAATCATGGAGATTTTTATGTAATAATAAAGGTAATTACTCCGAAGAGGTTATCAAGAGAACAAAAGAAATTAATTGAAAGATTAAATGAAACTGATTTAGCAGATAAAGAAATAGAAAAATATAATAAGTTTTTAAAGCAATAGATAGTTGCTTTTTTTCTTTTTGGTAATAAGAAATTTATATAAGATTATTGTCAAGTTATTTGTTTCATGATAGAATTATTTTGTTAGGAAACGGTGAAGTATATGAGTGAATTTATAAATGAATTAGGAAAAGAAAATTTTATAATAATAAGTGTTGTTATTGGAGTAATTGTTTTAGCACTTATTATTATAATTCTTATAGAAAAATTTCAAATGAAGGCAAGAGTAAAAAAACAAATAAGAAAGCAAATATCAAATATAAATAATAGTAGTAATGATCAGATAAGAAGACCAAGACCAGAGGTTAATAAACCAAAAGTTGTAAGAGAAGAACCTGTAAAACATGTAAATAGTAATATAAATAATCAAATGAAAAAACAAAGTTATCCTTCTAATAAAGAACAATTACAATATATGAGGGTTCAAAGACAAGTAAATAATATTAGTAATAAACCAGTAAATAATAATGTAAGTAATAGAAATGTAACAAATCAAAATAATGAAGTTAAGCAGCAAAAAAGAGTATATCAGGCACAACCAAGTAGGGTAAGTAGAAATAATGATGCGTATAATTATAATCAAAATAAGGTAAATGATGATGTTGTTTATGTAGAAACCAAGAATAAGCAAAGAGCTGAAAGGGAAGCTAAACAAAAATTAGAAGAAGTAACTAAAAAGTTAATAGATAATAATAATTTGATAGATCATACACATTTTGAAACTGAACAAGAGGAAAAATCAATAATAAGTTATGATGAACTTGTAAGGGCATCACATGATATAGATGCAAAAAATGATAAGTTGCTTTCTGATGAAACAGAGGCTGCAATTACTTTGGAAGAACTATATAAAAAACATGAGGAAGAACAAATTAAATCAGAAGATAATAAATCAAGTGTTAGTAATCCTGTTTTTGAGGATGATGAACCTAAGAAGTTTAAGAATTCTGAGGTTATATCTCCTGTGTTTGGTTTTTATAGTGGAAAGGTAAAACAAGATGTAAATTCTTCTAGAGAAGCATTCAAACAGATAAATAAGAATGTTGAAAATAATGAATTAGAAGAGGAGATTCAAAAAACAGAAGACTTTTTAACGGAACTTAGAAAATTAAAGGACAGACTTGATTAAGGGGGACAATATGAAGGTTGGAATATATACATTAGGTTGTAAAGTTAATACTTATGAAAGTGAATTTATAATTAGTTTATTTAAAAATAGAGGCTATGAAATAGTCTCTTTTGATGATGATTGTGATATATATATAGTAAATACTTGTACAGTAACTAATAATAGTGATAGAAAAGATAGAAAAATAATAAATGGTATTAAGAATAAAAATGCTTGTAAAGTGGTGTGTGGTTGTTTTGTAGAAAGTGCAAAAGATTATGATTTTACGGGAATAGATGTTGTAATAGGAAATTATAATAAATCAAATATAGTTGATTTAGTAGAGGAAAATTTAAAGACCAAGAAACAAATAATTGCAAAGGAAAATATAATGACTGTTCCGTTTGAAGATATGGAAATAAATCATACAGAAACAAGAACTAGGGCTTTTGTAAAAATACAAGATGGATGTGAAAATTATTGTGCTTATTGTATCATTCCTTTTGTAAGAGGTAGATGTAGATCAAAAAGACCTGAAATAGTTATAGAAGAGTTAACAAATCTTGTGAAAAATGGTTATAAAGAAATAGTTTTAACAGGAATCCATACTGGAAATTATGGGAAGGATTTAAATACAAATTTTTCTGATTTGTTAGAAGAAATTCTTAAAATAAAGGAATTAAAGAGATTAAGAATATCTTCGATAGAAATTACAGAGTTAGATGATAAGTTCTTTGAGTTGTTGAAGAATCCTATATTATGTAATCATTTACATATACCTCTTCAAAGTGGAAGCAATAATGTATTAAAACTAATGAATAGAAAATATACAAAGGAAGAGTATAAAAATATAATAGATAAAATAAGAAAGATAAGACCAGATATTTCAATAACTACTGATGTAATAGTAGGTTTTCCTCAAGAGACGGATGAGGATTTTGAAGAAAGTATGGAAACTATAAGGGATATAAGTTTTTCTAAGGTTCACGTGTTTCCGTATTCAAAAAGAAATGGAACAAAGGCTGCGAGGATGTCTGGTCATATAGATGGAAATACAAAAAAGGAAAGAACAAAAAAACTATTGAAATTGTCAGAAGAATTAGAAGAAAATTATTACAATAGTTTTATAGGAAAAGAAGAGAAAATTCTAATAGAAACACGAAAAAATGATAAATCTTATGGCCATACTAGTAATTATTTGTATTTGGCTCTTAATGGTGATTATAAGGAGAATGAGATATATAAAATAAAAGTTGAAGAGAAAATGTTTCAAAATAATAAAATAACTGTAAAGCAGGTGTAAATATTTTTTAAAAGTTATCAAAAAAAAAGATTTTGTGTTATTATAAAATTAGGAGGGATATAAATGGATAATTATTCATATGATCAAACGATAAGAATGATTAATCAAAATCATGATAATCAAACAACTTATAATGCTAAGAAAATAGTGAATCTAGATGAAGAATATCAAAGAACAGGTATTTATAATGGACAAGATATGAAAAATGCAACAAAAAGAGATTGTGATGAAATGATGACAAGAAGGGGTTATGAAAAGGATGATGAAGGAAATTATAATCTTGTGAGTTTTGAAGGTGCAGTTAAAGTAGGAAAAAAAGCTATTAGTAAGGAAAGTAAAGCTGAAAAGATAAAGAAATCTATAGTGATAGTATCTGTTGCTTTAGGATTAGCTCATGGTGTTATATTGGGGGCAGATATTATTAATCATCCAGAGAACTATTCAACACCTCATCCGGATTTTCAAGGACGTGTTACTATGTCTGAGATGATAAAAAGGACACCAGAAAACTTTGGAATAGGGAGGTAGTCATGGAAGAAGTTAAGTATATAACTCTGAATGGTTTTGATTTTATCATTACACAAGAACTGGATTTTAATAATATACATTATATGTTAGCGATAGATGAGAATGGTGAAGATTCAGTTGCTTTATTAAAACAAAAAGTGGTAAACGGAGTGGAAATGGTGGAATCAGTTTTAGATGATGATGAGATAGAATTGGTTTTTCAACTTTTTCACAGACAAAATGAAGGAAAATAATTGTTATTTTTCTTTTTGTTTGGTATAATTTTAAAAAGAAAAAGGGTGATAGTATGTTCGTAGATGAAGTTAATATAAAAGTACTTGCAGGTTCTGGTGGAGATGGATGTACAGCTTTTAGAAGAGAAAAGTATGTGGAGCTTGGTGGACCGTTTGGAGGAAATGGTGGAAGAGGTTCAGATATAATATTTAAAGTTGATGAAGGACTAAGGACTTTGGTTGATTTGCGTTATAATAAAATTATTAAAGGACAACGTGGTGCGAATGGTGAAGGAAAAAATAAAAATGGAAAGAGTGCTAAGGATATAGTGATAAAGGTTCCACCGGGTACAGTAGTAAGGGATAATGATACTAATTTACTTGTTTGTGATCTTAAAAATCAAAGTGAAGAGTTTGTTGTTGCTAAAGGTGGACGTGGTGGAAGAGGAAATACTGCATTTCGTACACAAAATAATCCTGCTCCTAATTTTTCTGAGAAGGGGGAACCTGGAGAGAAACGTTATTTAAAAGTTGAGTTAAAGCTTCTTGCGGATGTTGGTCTTGTTGGAATGCCAAGTGTAGGTAAAAGTACAATATTATCTAAGATATCAAGATCAAAACCTAAAATAGCAGCATATCATTTTACAACGTTAGTGCCAAATCTTGGGGTAGTAAAAACAACGGATGGAAGAAGTTTTACAGTTGCAGATTTACCAGGTTTAATAGAAGGAGCATCTCTTGGAGAAGGTTTAGGAGATAGGTTTTTAAAACATATAGAAAGAACAAGAGTAATAGCTCATATAATAGATATGTCTGGATATGAGGGAAGAGATCCTTATGAAGATTATATAAAAATTCAAAAAGAGTTAGAGGATTTTGATTCAAAACTTTTGAATAAAGAAAGTTTTATAATTGCGAATAAGATGGATATTGCTGGTTCAAAAGAGAATTTAGAAAAATTTAAGGAAAAAGTAAAAGATAAAAAGATATTTGAAATTTCAGCAATAAATCAAACTGGATTAGAGGAAGTATTAATTTATATAGCTGATTTATTAGATGAAATAAAAGTGGCACCGCTTGAGGAAGATGAAAATTTTGAAGACTATATATTGTATAAATATAAAAAGGAAGATTCATTTGTGGTTGAAAAAGATGGGGACACTTATATTTTAAAGGGAAAAGAAATAGAAAAGTTATTTAGAATGACTAAGTTTAATTCAGATGAGGCAATTTTAAGATTTGCTAAGAAACTTACAAAGATGGGAGTAGATGAGAAGCTTGAGTCTTTAGGAGCTAAACAGGGAGATATAGTAAAAATATTAGATTACGAGTTTGAATTTAGAAATTAAAAAAAGAGCTTTGGCTCTTTTTAGTTTGCTAATCTAAATAAGTTTATGCTAGGGGTGTTAAATAATCTAAAATCTATTATAGAGTTTCCTATACCATTTGAAATATAGAACTTGGTTTCATTAATATTATAAGAGTTACCATAATAAGTTTTTGCCCCTTTAGGTAGGTAAATTGGTCTAATACCTGGGAGTTTAACTTGTCCGTTATGGGAATGTCCTGCGAGTACAAGGTTTATATCATAATTATCGATAAATTCATCTATGTAGTCTGGTTCATGCATGATAACTATTTTATAGGGGATATCATGTATTTCTTTGCCTCCTAGGGCACTAATGCTAGGATTTCCTTCTAAGCTGTCATCTAAACCATATATAACAATCGGAGTATTTACTTTATTGTAAATAGTATCAAAATTATTTTTAAGCAGTTTAAAACCAGAATCATACATTATATTTTCAAAACTTTCATTTTTTGAATCATGGTCTCCAAAACAAGCATATTTACCGAGTTTTGACTCTATTTTGCTTAAAAGTTTAGTAATTGTTTTTAGATCATTATCAGAGATTTCATAGTTTTTATCAATTAAATCTCCAGTAAAAATAACAACATCTGGATTTAAGTCATTTATTTTGTTGACTATATTAGTAAGTTTTTTTTTGCCATTTCCTATACCATAATGAAGATCAGAAAACTGGATAATTTTAACACCGTTAAAACTATTTGGAATAGTATCATTTTTTATATTGTATTCTTTAACAGTTAGAAAGTTTGGTTCAAAAAATTTACCCCATATTCCTAGAATTAAAAGAATACTAACAAAGATAAATAATAACTTTTTTAAAAAACTTTTCTTTTTTATGGATTTTTCTTTTTTTCTTTTATTTTCATTGATTTCATATCTAGACTTCATATTATATTACCCCCAAAGATAAAAGGGAAAAGAATACTAAAATACTATTGTGAATGAAATGAAAAGTTATGGAAGTAAAAATATTATTAGTTTTTCTATACATATAAGCAAAAATGCATCCGAAAAGTCCATAAGGAATTATATAAATTAATTGATCAGAACTTGACGATGTAAGTGTATGTGCAGATCCAAATAGGAAACCTGAGACAATGATAAATAGGATGTCACTTTTAAAAACTTTGCCCAAACATTTTCTAAATATCATTTCTTCTACAAATGGTGCAAATAAACATGAAGAGAATGCAGTATAGATAGGAAGCATTTGAAGGGCGTTTTGAACAGCTTCTTCATTGGATGCGGGTGCTGGATAAAAGTGTTGTATGGCGAGATTGGAACTAATCATTAAAGCAAGTCCAACTAACCAGAGTTTAAATCCAAACCAAAAGTATTTACTAAAATTCTGTGTAAAGTCTTTAAATTCGTTATTTATTTCTTTTCTGTAGATTAGATAAATAATAAACATAAAGCTAATATTTATAAGGATAAGGGTTAAGTATTTTGGAATATCTCCCATTTTTAAAACATCTATACCAATAAGTTGTAATATAAAAACAATAATAGATGAGTATAAGAGATCCATAAAAAATAATCCTATAAAAAGCATAAAGCTATTCATTCTTTTACTCAATTAAATCACCTCTAGTATCAAAATATAGTATATCATTAAATTAGTATTTTATAAAGAATTTATAAAACAAAAACTTTTGAAAACATAAAAAAGAAGTCGTACCCCCTGAGGACGACTTCAATAAAAAGAATAAAAAGGGGTTGGCTAGTGTGATACTAGCATCCAATTCGCCTAAGTCGAATTGGTGATATATATATTAATCACAAAATGATGATTTGTCAATTGTTTTGACGAAAAAAGTTTAAAAAAATCTGAAAAATGGTTACTACTCAGCCATAAAAGAGACGAATTTTAATTAGTTCGTTTTTTTCACA
>CAVFIB010000028.1:0-13025 GCA_963622385.1 Bacteroidaceae bacterium
TATATCAAGGGTTAGAGAGCTTTTTATCTTTCAAAAGTGTCAAATTTGAGATTGTATCATTTTTTTGGATTTTTACAAGAAGAATAGATATTTCTGGTGTTATTTTACAGTAATTAATTATTTTTCTAGTTTATCAAGTACGTCTTTTGTTACTTCGATTGCTTTTTCTCTTAGGGCTTCTGCTGCTGATTCGATAGTGTCATCTTTTTTCTTTTTGGCAGCTTTTATTATTTTTTCGATTTCTTTTTTTATTTCATCTGCTTTCTTTTGTGCTGCTTTTTTTACTTTTTCTTTATCTAGATCTTCTAGATCTTTTTCTATCTTATCAAGTGATGCTTGAAGATCTTCTTTTATGTCTTCGAGGCTTGTGTTTTTTATTTTTTCAGTTAGTTCCATGATTTTCTTTTTTAAGTCTTTTCTTAAATCTTCACCTTTTTTTGGGGCGAACATCATTCCTAGTCCTGCTCCTGCTGCCATACTGATTGCTGCAGTTGCTATTGTTTTCTTTTTCATTTATTTATCCCTCCATTACACTTTTATTATAGCTTATTTTTGAAAACTTATTCTGTTTTTTTCTTTTTTTTGTTGTTTTTTATACATTTTTTTGTTTTTGTTTACTTTAAAGCGTCAAGTTTGTAAATAAATGTTGATTCGTCTTTGTTATTTGATGCGTATCCTTTATAGTTGTTACTTAAGGTAATAAGTTCATCTGCGATATTCTTTTTGTTTTTTAGGACTTCTGCACTTTTTGATAATTTACTTATTCCTTGTTCATTGAATTTATTCATTCCTTGTGATAATGTGCTTGTACCATTGTTTAGGGAATTAGCACCACTTTTTAGTGATAGAGAACCGTTATATAGTTTGTTTACTCCTGTTTCTAGTTTTGTTAGGCCTTGGTTTAAACTAGAAGAACCGTTTGTTATTTTTACTAAATTTGTTTTTAGGCTAGTTAGCATTTTTGTAACTTGTTGTGATGTTTGTGATAAGGTTTCAAGGGTACTATCAATGGCATTATTATTTGAATATAATAGATATACTAATTCGTAGGCATTTTTGATACTAAGTAATTGTTCGTCATCGCCATTATAGTTTGCTAGGTCATTTTTTACGTAATAGCTTTGTAGTTGTTCATATGATAGTCCTGTTTTTTGGATTAGTTTGTTTATTGCTGCTTGATTTTGACTTTTTAGGTAAGATAATTGTTCTACTTTTGATGTTTGATCGTTACTATTTAGAGAGGCTTCTGCTTTTTCAAGTGCTTTTAGTACTTTGTTTAGACCTTGGTTTATATTATATGTTCCGTTGTTTAATTCGTTTATAGCATTTGATACTTCTTTGATGTTATTACTGATTTCTTCTGCTCCATTTGATAGTTTTTTTGCTCCTGTTGATAATTTTTTTGCACCGTTTTGTAATTCGTTCATGCTTGATTGTAATTTTTTTGTGCTTTCGTAAAGAGTATCCATTTTGTCAAATACTTTGAAATCATCTTTATCTATTAGTTTTGGTGTTATGACCATATAAATATCATTTAATGAGAAATTTTCTGTTTTATATTCTATTGTTATGTTATCGAGATTTTTAAAGCTATCGTAATTTATGCTGTCATAAAGCCCTGGGGATGCTAGTGCTACTAACATGCTTCTTGTTCCAGTTTGTGTTACTTTACCATTTGTAACTGTTATGTCTTTATTTACTTTACTGTCAAGAGTTGTTCCAAGACTTACTACGAATGGAGTATAAAGAACTTGGTTTACACCGTTTATATTTACATTATTACTTTGGTTGTTTTTATAATTAAATTCTATTTTGATATTTCCTTTTTTTCCTTTTATATCTTGTGGATTAACTTGTTTTCCATCTAAATAATATTTTATGTTTACTTCGATTGGTAATTTTTTATCTGTTTTTCCTTGATAGAATATATCTTCGCCGTTAGTATTCCAATATAGGGTATTGTTATCTTGTTTGTATGTTTCTTCACCGTTTATATTTAGGATTTCTTTAAGTTCAGAGTTATCTTTTATTGTTTTTTCGCCATTATAATACAAATGATTTGTTACTGTAACTTCTTGTTTTTTACCATTATAATCAAGTTTTGTATATACTGATTCAGTTTTTTGTGCTGCGAGTACAGAAGCTGGACTTAATACTAGTGATAGGGATAAGACCATACCTGTAAGTTTTTTTATATTTTTCATTTTAAACGCCTTCTTTCATATTTTTTGTTGTTTTTATGATTAATTTGTCAAATATAAGTATTAATGATGGTAGAACTAGTACTACTACTAACATACTTATTATTGCTCCTCTTGATAAGAGGTTACATATTGAGCCTATCATGTCTATTTTTGAGTAGATTGCTACTCCGAATGTTGCACAGAAGAAACAAAGTGCTGATGTTATTATTGATGGTACTGTTAAACTAAGTGTGTTTTTCATTGCGACTTTTTTATCTTTTGTTTTTGTTCTTTCTTCGATGTATTTTGTTGACATTAGTATAGCATAATCTATGGTTGCACCGAGTTGGATTGTTCCTATTACTATTGATGCAATGAATGGAAGTGATGTTCCTGTATAGTATGATATTGCCATGTTTATAAATATTGCCATTTCTATAGCGAAGACTAGGATAAATGGTAGACTAATTGATTTTAATACGCATAGCATTATGATAAATATTACTCCGATTGATAGGTAATTTACTACTTTGAAGTCGTGATCTGCTATTTTGACTAAGTCTTTTGTAAGAGCTCCTTCTCCGGCGATTATTCCATCTTGGTCATATTCTTTTACTAATTTATCTATTTCTCCGATTTGGGCGTTAAGTTCATCACTTGCTACTTCATATGTTGAGTTTAAAATAATTAGTTGGTAATTGTCATTTTGATATATTCTGGTTACTTCTTCTGGTAACATACTAGAAGGAATACCGAATTCTTCAATTGTACTTGGTGCTAGGACTAAATCAATTCCGTCTTGTTGTTTTAGTTTACTAACAAGTTCTTTTGTTTTGTAAGTTGGAACATCTTTATCAAGTAGGATTATTTCTGGGGATGTTATGTTAAATTCTTTTGATAGATTGCTATTGGCTATACTACTTGGAAGATCTTGTGGAAGTGATTTATCCAGTTTGTAATATACGTCGTAATTACTGTTTCCGTAGAATGCTGGGATACATATTAGGACAAATACAATAAGTATTAATATGTAATGTTTTAATGAAAAGTTTTGTAATTTTTTAAATTGTGGTAAAACTACTTTATGTTTTGTTTTTTCTATGTATTTGTCAAATACTAGTAATAATGCTGGGAATACGGTAAGAACACAGATAAGTCCGAAAAGTACTCCTTTAGCCATTACTATACCTATGTCTTTTCCTAGTGTTAGATCCATGAAGCAAAGTGCAAGGAAACCGGCGATTGTTGTAAGAGAAGACCCTATTACTGATTTGAATGTTTCTTGTATTGCCTCTTCCATTGCTTTTTTCTTGTCTTTTTGTTTTTCTTTTGCTTGTTCGTATTTATGATACAAGAATATGGAGAAGTCTGTTGTTACTCCTAGTTGGAGTACTGCGGTTATGGCTTTAGTTATGTAAGAGACATCGTGCATAAATACATTAGAACCCATGTTATATATGATTGCCATACCTATATTTAGTAGTAGGAATACTGGTGTTAGATAGGAATCTGTTGCTAGTGTTAAAACGATTAGGCAAAGTGCTACTGCGATTACAACGTAGGCAACTATTTCTTTGTTGGATAAATTCATGGTATCAAGGACCATTGCAGTCATTCCACTTACTGTACTTGAATCTTTTACTACTTCACGCATTTCTTCAACCGCACTTATTGTTTTGTCATTTGAAGTTGTTTCATCAAATGTTACGACCATTATTGTTTTGTCACCATTTGTTACTTTACTTACAACATCTGATGGTAACATGTCTATTGGTATAGTCTCGTCTGTTATATCTGCTACACTTAATACTTCATTTACTCCGGCAATATCTTTTATTTTGTTTTCTAGTTTTAATATATCGTGGTTAGACATGTTGTCAACTGTTACAAAAGAAAATGCTCCGATACCGAATTCATCAGTTAGGATATTTTGTCCTTTTATTGTTTCGATATTTTCTGGTAAATATACTAAAATATCATAATTTACTTTTGTATTAATGTATCCTAGTGTTGCTGGGATTAGTAATAGTACTGATAGTAATACAATGAGAAAACTATGATTTGTTATGAATTTAGATACTTTTTTCATCTTAAAACCTCCATCTGTAAGAAATTTTATTCCTTTTTTTTATAATAATCACTAACAAAATGATGAGTTTAGTAGGATAATAGACAGTTATTTTATTTTGTACTGCTAAATAAACAACTTTTGTAGTTTATCTGTACTTTTGAGTGGGTTTAAGTTATAATTAAAGTTATAAAAAGAAAGGGTGAGTTTATGAGAAGTAGGAAAACTGATCTTAGGATTATAAAAACTAAAAAGAATTTATATGAATCTTTGCTTTATTTAATGAAAGAAAAACCTTTTGAGGAATTAAAAGTGTCAGAGATATGTGAGAATGCTTTAGTGAATAGATCAACATTTTATTCACATTTTGACGATAAGTATGATTTGCTTGATAGTTTAATATGTGATTTGAAGGATAGTTTGTCTGAAGAGTTAAGTAAAAATATGAATATTTCGAATTCAAAGGAATATTACTTGGAAATGATAAAACTTTTACTTGATCATATTGAAGATAAGAAAGATGTTTATGCTGCTGTGTTGATTAATAATAAAAATGGTGTTGGTATGGATATGGTTTATGATGCATTAAATGAAGATATTACTAGAAGAATAGATATAGAGGGGCATAAACTTAATCGAGGTATTCCTAGTTCTATTATTGCTAAATTTTATTTAGGGGCAGTATTTAATTTAGGAAGAGAATGGCTTATAAGTAATAATAAATATTCAAAAGAAGAAATAATTTCATATTTAGAGGACTTGCTTCCAGATGTGTTATAGACATTTGGGAGTTTTTTTGTGGAAAAAACTTAGAGTTGTGCATTTCATTTATCATTATTTTTTTTGCATATATTTATTAAGAAAGAAAAAATTAAATAATCTCTAAACTAGCCGATAAGAAAGTCTAACCCTTTAATTGAATTATAAACAATAAGATAAGACAAAAGTAAAAATCCACCCTTAAAAAGGGTGGTTTTTCTCTGAAGCCTATAAGGCTTAGGAATGATAAGGTTAATGTTTTGAAAAGGGAACAGTTCTTTTTGTATTTTTATCAGTTTATTATTGTGATAGCTAGTATTTTTAGACTTATTCCTACTTGGTATGCACTTTTTGTTGTGGTACTTTTAACGTTTATGATTGATAGGCGTATTTTTAAGGATGTTGATTATGCTTTGCTTGCTACTTTTGTTGTGTTTTTTATCTTTTCTGGAAATATTGCTAGGATTGGTTTTTTATCTAATTTTATTACTGGGCATATTTCTAAGAGTATTTTACTTGTTGGAATTATTTCTTGTCAGTTTATAAGTAATGTTCCTAGTGCTATATTAATATCTAAGTTTACTTCTAATTATAGTGATTTGTTAATTGCTGTTAATATTGGTTCTTTGGGAATGCTTATTTCTTCTCTTGCTAGTTTGATTACTTTGAAGGCTTTTTTGAAATATCAACCTGGTAATTTTAAGAAATATATTGGTATTTATACTGTTATTAATTTGACGTTTTTGTTTATAATACTTATGTTTACTTATTTGATTAGATGATTTGGAGGTTATTATGAAGAGTGATGATTATAAATATTATGATTTAGATATTGATGATGTTTTTTTGACTTTGAATACTAGTGAAAGTGGTCTTTCTTGTTGTGATGCTGATGATAGGCTTAAGAGTGATGGTAAGAATGTTATTGTGTCTTTGAAAGAGGTTTCTAATGTTAGGAAGTTTTTTAATCAATTTAAGGATTTGATGATTGTTATTTTGATTATTGCTGCGGTTGTGTCTTTTTTTCTTTCTTTTAGTAGTAGTGAGTCTTTTTTTGATAGTATTATTATTTTGGTTATAGTTATTTTGAATACTGTACTTGGTTTTTTACAGGAACTTAAAGCTGATAAGTCTATTGAGGCTTTAAAGAAGATGCAAGTTTCTAAGATAAAGGTTAAACGTGATAATAAGGTTTTGGTTATTGATAGTGAGGACCTTGTTTGTGGGGATTATATTTATCTTGAGGCTGGGGATAGGGTTCCTGCGGATTGTAGAGTTATTTTTGATGTTTCTTTGAAGGTTGATGAGTCTTCTTTAACTGGGGAATCTGTTTCTGTTACTAAGACTAGTGATATTTTGGATGATTCTAGTGTTTTTAAGGGTAATATGGTTTATGCTGGTACTAGTGTTGTTTATGGGAAGTGTCATGCTATTGTATGTTTTACTGGAATGGATACTGAGTTTGGTAAGATTGCGAAGGGTCTTGCTGAGACTAAGAGTGAACCTACTCCTTTACAGAGAAAGATTGATAGTATAAGTAAGGGTTTATCTATAATTATTGGTATTGTTATCGTTGTTATGTTTATTATTGGTCTTATTGAGGGAATGGCTATTTCTGAGATTGTATTTTTGTCTATTTCTTTAGCGGTTGCTGCTATTCCTGAGGGGTTACCTGCTGTTATTACTATTACTTTATCTCTTGGTATGAGTGCTATGGCTAAAAAACATGCTATTGTTAGGAAGATGTCTAGTGTTGAGACTCTTGGGTGTGCTGAGGTGATATGTTCTGATAAGACTGGTACTATTACTCAGAATAAGATGGTTGTTGAGGAAGTTTATTTTAGTGATTGCTTTTATAATTTTGATGGGGATACTGATAATATTTTACTTAAGATTATGGCTTTAAATAATGATGTTGAAAAGAGTGATGATAAGTACATTGGGGAACCTACTGAGGTTGCTTTGTATGAGTATTCTGGAAGGTATTTGGATATTGATAAGTTTAAGTCTTATAATAAGAGGATTTATGAGATTCCTTTTGATTCTGAGAGGAAACTTATGACTATTGTTAATAAAGATGATGATAAGATAAGTGTTTATACTAAGGGTAGTTTTGATTCTGTTATTGATTGTTGTAAGTATATATATGAGGATAATTGTGTTAAGAAACTTACTACAAGTAAGAAAAACCATTTAAGGGATATAGAAAGGACTCAGGCTAGTAAGTGTTATAGAAATCTTGCTTATGCTTATAAGGTGCTTGATGAGTTTGATGAGTGTTTGGATTTTGAAAGTGAACTTATTTTTGTTGGTATTTCTTCGATGATTGATCCCCCTAGGAGTGATGTTAAAGATGCTATTTCTGTTTGTAAGAGTGCTGGTATTAGACCTATTATGATTACTGGTGATAGTTTAGATACGGCGACTTCTATTGCAAAAGAAATTGGTATTTTAGAAGATGGGGATAGTGCTATTACTGGTTCTATGCTTGATAAGATGGATGCTTCTTGTCTTAGGAAAAATATAGATAAATATTCTGTTTATGCTAGAGTTAGTCCTATGAATAAGCTTGATATTGTTGATGCTTGGCAAAGTAAGAATAAAGTTGTTGCTATGACTGGTGATGGTGTTAATGATGCTTTGGCTTTGAAGAAGGCTGATATTGGTATTGGGATGGGTATTACTGGAACTGAGGTTTCTAAGAGTGCTTCTGATATAATACTTACTGATGATAGTTTTTCTACTATAGTATCGGCGATTGGTGAGGGAAGAAGAATATTTGATAATATTAGAAATGTTTTGGTTTATTTACTTGCTGGTAATATTGTTGAGATATTGATTGTTTTTATAGGAATGGTGCTTGGTTTTGAGATTTTTGTTCCTATTCAGCTTTTATATATAAATTTAATAACGGATTCTATTCCTGCGATTGCTCTTTCTTTTGAGAGTGGGGATAAAGATATTATGAAGAGGAAAATAAGAAAGAAGGATAGTTCGTTTTTTACTGGCTTTTTGATTGCTAAGATGTGTTTTTCTGTTATACTTAAGACTTTGTCTGTTGTTTTGGTTTATTATTTAGGTCTTAAATTATATGGTGTTTCTATTGCTAAGACTATGTCCTTTTTGGTTATTATTCTTTTAGAGATTGTATTTGCTTTTTCTTGTAAGAATTTAAAGAAGTGTGTTCTTGGTGGTTATATGTTTAGTAATAGTTATCTTAATAGATGTGTTTTTGGTCTTTTGATAGTTCAGCTTATTGTTTTTGCTACTCCTTTAAGATATGTGTTTAATTTGGAGTTTCTTAGTTTGATTCAGGTTATATATTCTGTTGTTATTGTTATTTGTGTATTTTTAATTGATGAGTTATCTAAAGTTATAATTTGTAGGTTGTTTAAGGATTAGTTTTGTTTGTTTAATCTCCAAAATGTTTTATTTACATAGAATATATTAGGAGAGGATAAAATGGAAACCGAGTTAAGCAATACTGCGAGTGTTGCTGGAAATTATAATAATATACCTACTAGTGTCACTTCACTTGTTTCGGTTGTTACTATGATTGATGGTCTTACTATTACTAAGAATGCTGATAAGAGAATTTGGGCTGATGGTGATCTTACTTATACTATTGTGATTAGTAATAATGCTTTAAAGACTTATGAGGAGCCTGTGATTACTGATGTACTTGATAATAATTTGATTCAATTTGTTGATGGTAGTGTTACTATTGATGGGGCTAGTGCGACCGAGCAGGAATATCAGTTTGATTCTTCTAATGGGGCTTTAACTGTTAAATTATCTGATATTGATGTTTCTTCTTCTAAGACAATAACTTTTAAGGTAAGAAAAAAAGAATAAGAATTTTGAATTTCTTATTCTTTTATACTCCATAGAATAATTGCACTATACTCCATTTGGTTTATTAGGGGTTTTGTTATTTGTAATAGGATTCCTTTGTTTTCATCCCAGGTTACATTTGTTACTTTTATTCCTTCTTCTGTTTTTTCTCCTGTATAGACTAGAACTGGATCTTTTGTTAGGGGTATTATGTTGTTATTTTCATCTATAAATATTAGTGAGTTTTCTAGGACTTGTCCTGTTTGGCTTGTTAAATCTTGTGTTATTTCGGCATATAGTTTCCAGTTTGTGCTATTTATTCTTGAGTCTGTTATTGTTACTTTTAGTTCTTCATTTCTTGGACATATGATGGGATCTAGTTTTATTGGGGATAGTTTGAAGTTTATTATTTTGCTTGCGTTTTCTAGGATTAAATCTCCTTCATAGACTATTTGTATTTTTTTTGTTTTATAGATTAGTTCGTTATTTTCTTTTGCTGTAAAGGTTATGATTGTTCCTTCTTCGAGTGGTGTTTGATATGTATAGGTAAATGAACCTTGATCGTCTGCTTGGGTTACTATGTTTTGATCGTTATATGAGATCAGTATTGAGGCATTTTGGGTTGTTATTCCTTTTATGACTGTGTCTGTGTTTGTTAAGGCGTTTATGTGAATTTTGAGGGTTCCTATTGTTAGGATTTTTTTTGTTTGGAAGATGAAGTTATTTAGATCTGGTAAGGTGTTTAGTTCTTCTTCGGTGAAGTTATTGCTTGTTATTGTTACTTTTGTGTTTGTGAATGTTCCTGTTATTGTTGATATGTCTTCGTCTTTATACCAAGAGTATTCTGGGATTGTTTCTTTACTTATTATTGCATTTTTGTCTAATAGAATATTTGATAGGTTTATTCTTGAGAAATTGAATGTAAATGGTATGTTTGAGTTTGTGTTTATGATGTTTGCTTTTTCGTTGTATAGCATTATTTTTGAGGGGTTATTTATTATTAATCCTGAGGTTGTTCCTTGAAATGATATGTTGTAATTTGAGGTTGTGATGTTTGGATAATCATTTATTATTTCTAGTGATGCGTTTTGGTTTATTGTTATTGTTCCATAGCTATACCATGTTGAGTAACTTCCGTTTGAATTTGTTTGTTTTAGTGTAAGACTTGAGTTTTCATCTATTAGGGTTGTTCCTGTTCCATTTGTTCCGTATGCTAAACCGTTATGTGTTGTTATAATGAATTTTGCATTTTTTGATATTGTTAGTGCGAGGTTATTTACTCCGTAGAGTAATTCTCTGTTTTTACTGGTAAAGTTTACTATAGAGTTTGGTAATATTGTTAATGATGGGTTTTGGTTTCTGAACCAGAACGATGAGTTTGCTGTTGATTCGTGTGTTATTGTGGTTGTTCCTCCGATTTCTATTTTGTTACATTCTGCGACTTCGTTTCCTGCGGAATAGTTTTCTTTTATTGTTATGTTTGAGTTTATAAATCTTGTGAGCCCTGTTGGATGGAAACTTATTTGGGGACCTGTGTAGGTGATGTTGTTATATTCTACTATTACGTCTTTATATTGATTGTTTTCTGGGACGTATATTATTCCATAGTAATTGTATCCAACTATGTTCATGTTTTTTACTGTTACTGTTTTTATGAGGGGAGCTACTGTTATTGTGTCTGAGGTGCTTGTACTTTTTTTATCTTCTAGGGTGTAAGTTGTTTGGTTATAGGTTCCATCGATTATTATGTTGGTTTTTGTGTTTGGGATTGTTATTCCTTTTGTTAGGGTTATGTTGTTACCAAAATAAATATAGGTGTAGGTGTTATTTTCTTCGATTATTTGTTTTAGTTCTGTTTCTGTATAGACAACTATTTCACTTTCGTTTAATATAGTCATAATAATATTTCTTTATGTTTGTTATTCTTTTAGTTTTTTTATTAGTAATGTTACATTTGATATGATTAGGTTTGAGGGATTTGTGTCTCCGAGTAGATTTGTTTCTACTCTTAGTGTGTCTTGTTTTTCGAATCTGAATAGTATGCTTTGTGAGTAATGGATTTGTTTTCCTTGACCTTGTTTTAGTTCAAATGATAAATCTTTGATGGCTGATTCTTCGTTATTTATTAGATAGAATTCTGCGCCATGGGTATCATCTGCTTGAGAGATTTGTCCTGATAGGTTTATTTCATATATTCCTGGTTGTATTTCTATTTCTTGGTCATTTATGATTTTAAAGTATTTTGATGTACTGGGCACTAACCATTTATCTTGGATGTTCATCTTTTGTGAGTTATTTGTATCTATGAAACTAGCAAATAGTATTTCTTCAGTTGATGAGATTGGAGTTTCTGCTGGATCCCCTTGTGGACCTTGTTCTCCTTTTGGACCTTGTTCTCCTTGATCTCCTTTTTCCCCTTTTGGGCCGGTTGGACCGATTGTGGTGTATCCTAGTCCTAGACTTAATAGTTTGTTTCTTATTTTCATATTCTCATTTAGGGTGCAACTTTTTTTTGGATTCATAAAGATTACCTCCTGGTATAGTTTATTGTTTTGTTTGTTTTATGACTAAACTTTTATATTATGGAGGTGATTCTTTTGTTTGTTTTTTTGCAAAGAAAAACCCTTTTTGTAAAGGGTAAATTTTTTATTTTTACTAGTAATTATCTTGTTTTATTGTCTTCTTGTTTATCGGAGTGGTATCCTAATTCTGATAAGATGGAGTCAAACTCTCTTTTGAGAGCATTGTTATTTATAAGATTTTTTATTTGATCTTTGTTTTTTATTAGAAAATCATTGTTTTCACTAGACTCTATAATTTCAGAAAGTATTTGCCTTTGATTTTTCATACTGTTGTACCAATCTTGTCTATATTGGTTAAATTCGTCTTTTAACTCTTGGGTTGTTAACATATCGAAAAATTCTTGTTCGTGTTTTTTTACATATTTTTCATCGTTATTTTTGAAAAACATATTCATCATTTGGGATTCATAATTATCCATTAGTGTTCTTTGCTTTTTAAAATTTGTTTTATAGTTTTTAGTACCATCTTCATTAGATATTAGTACAGGTTCATCTTGACTTAGTAACTCTACTGGGTTTATTCCACTATCTTGCCTTGAAAGTAAGGCTTTATCTATTATGTGGATTTCTTCTAAAGCCTCTAATATATTTTCTATATTTTTTTCGTTATTATTGGCAAAATCAAATTTTTGTTTTAGCTTTTCTCTTGCGTTATCTGTATAACTTAATGATATGATATCAACTATTGATATTCCCATAGACATTGCAAACATTTGTACATATGTTGCGTTTAATTTATAATAATCTACTGAACTATATATAGTTCTATTTGGGTCTCCAACCATTACATTAGTATAGTACTGTCGATTTTTTATTGTTTCGCTAGAAATTTGATATAAAAATTCTGCTATGATTTGTGTCAGACCTTCGTTGAAGAAATCTCCATTTTTTAGTGTGCTATCATATAATCCTACTCCTTGTTGATTGGTTTGAATAGCGTGTGTTAATTCATGGAAAAAGTATAATTTAAATTTTTCTGGATTTAACTCCCTATTCATTTTTATTGTAGGAACATTTGTAGCACCATAATTACCACGCATTTCATAGTTTGAAAGTTCTTGTATTTTGTTAAATATTGTAGGAAGTTTATTGAGAATTTTTTCTATATCAACATTAATATCTAGTGTCTTTAAGCATTCTAAATAATCTGCTATTAATAAGTAATATTTATCTTCTAAAGTAATTCTATTATCTTGCTCATATTTTCTTATTACTTCTTCAAAGATTTTTGTTTGGGCAACTTCATTATATCTTTCGTATGTACTTTTCATATTAAGAACCTCTTTCTTTAATTTATATTAAGAAATTTACATCTATGTTTATTAGATAAAATATCTACTGGTTTTCCATCTTGAAACTTTGTGCATTTGGTTGTGTTTTTTATATCATTATATTTACAAAATTCACATTGGTTGTTTTTTATTTCAATGTCTCCTTTTTCATATATAAATCTTTTAGTATTTGACATTTCAAAACCTCCATATCTTTTCTTCTAGACTTGTTCTATTCTTTATCATTTATTTTAAGTTTTATATTATGGTTTTATATTTTCTTAATTATATCATATTTCTATATTAAAACAAAATTGTTTATAATAAC